>DRHF01000337.1 GCA_011049715.1 Desulfobacterales bacterium | reverse complement strand
GTTGCCCAAACCCAATTATCAGGAAAAATTACACATAACTTAGTAAAAGAGAGAATTCGGATGTAATAAATTCAACAGGTTATTCATTAGCAAAATATGGAAAACTCATAAAAAGTGTGAAAAACGATTTGGGCAACAGCCCGTCGATTAGTAGTTATTCGTTATCAGTAATCAGTTATTCAAGTTTCGCACATGATATTTTGAGGAAAGCCGCATCAGACATAGGGTAAAAAGAAATTTTATTTATCCCACACCAGATGTGGCACTGTGCCCCATTGGGGGTGCAAAACTTGAGAAAATTGTATCTCACCTAAAATGTCTGGCGTCCCCAAAAGGATTTGAACCTCTGTCTTCCCGCTGAGGGCGGAGTATCCTGGGCCTGACTAGATTCGTTTTCGTATACACTCCCTCTACTGGTGGAAGAACTTACGGATCCATAGCCAAAATAACGATTACTTGTACCCTTGGACAGTTTCTTGGCTTTAAAACCCAACCACCCCACCTATTCTAATTAACAGCTGGGATTTCTACCTTAATTTGAACCATATCCATGGGGTAGTACATGGTTGCTTATCCGGAAATACTAGTATTTGTTAGAGCAAATGTCGTGCCAAAAGTTCGCTTTTCAAAAAAGTTGACATTAACATTCTGTAGCAGGTATACGTTTCAGCAAAACCGACGGTGATTTCACCCGGCTGAAGGAACGATTAAAAACGATCATTCCATCATTGCATTCTTATCAATTTTCAATGGAGAGAAATGACATGAAACTAGGCATTGTGATGAAGGTATTTCTTGTGAGTGTCGCTATCCTTGGCTTTATGATCTATAGGTCTGTATCGACGGCCGATGAAAAGCTCAGCAAGACCGCTGTCCACTCCCTCCATACCTTTGGTTCATGTGTCGGTTGCCATATGCCCCACATTGCCAAGAGCGAGGAATCCGAAGATATCCACAGCCATGTTTTTGTTACTTTGCTGCCGAAGGATACATTGGAAAACCCCGAAATTCCAAACTCGTGCCAGAGCTGCCACAAGCACAAGGATGAAGATGTCAAGAAGCTGAATAATGATCTGAAAAAATTTAAGGAACGCTTTGGTTGGCCAGCTAAAATCAAGCCTTGAACGTGGATGACGGTTTACTTACCCGCCACATCAATTAATGTCTTTACATTTTTAATGGGCGATTCCAAAGGAACATCGCATCCGGGGGAGAGGATAAACCCTTTTTGTCCGACTTTGGACAAGGCGTCACGCGAAAGTTTTTCAATCTCAGCAGATTCTGCATCTAATAGAAGAGACGGTTCGATATTGCCGATCAAAGCCATCCGGTCTGTTAGTTTTTCCCTTGCTGCTGCCAGGTCAACCTTAAAATCCAGACTAAAAGCATCCGCATCAAGCCCAGCGATGAGGTCCAGGGCGCCGGTTGTGTTTCCACAGATGTGATTCAATACGTCAATTCCCAGATTCTTCGTTTCTCGATTTAGCTTCTTAAAGCAGGGGATCAGAAAGGTTTCGGTCGCTTTTGGAGAGATAAGATCGCCTGATGCACTCGGATCGCAATACATGATGGCATCGAGATATGGGGCGTAAAGGTCCGCCTGTTTAAGCAGAACGTCTTTTGAGAAATCCATGAGGTCATGGACAAAATCCGGCCTTTCAATGGTTTCAAGCAACAAATTTTCCAAACCGATAAGCATGCCGGCAAGGGAAAACGGGCCTAGGAATGTCCCGAATAGATAATAGTCGTCTGCTTTTTCTTTGAGCAGCGCCGCCGATTTGAGCGCTGAATTAACTCTCCAATCCTTATTGAAATCAGGCATACCCATGTTCTTGAGGTCTTCCGGGTCTTTAATAGGAGGCGTATTCAGAACCAACGGGCTGCCTTTGTCCTCTATCTGCATTTTGCAACCCAGCGGTTCGAGGATACAATACCAATCCCAGAAACTTTCAATTGCATCGAAATTTAGAATTGCTGATGTCTTCAGTTGGGCATCAACGCCCTTCTCAGGATCCTTGAACACGTCCATGACCGTATATCCAAAGTGATCAAACGCCCACCAGGAAATACACAAAGGAAACACAGGTATCCTAGGTAAATCCTGAAACCTCAAAGCGCCTTTCATCAAGTCTTTTGGCAACATTTTACTCGGCCCTCGGTGTTTTTTGTGTATTTTTT
This sequence comes from Desulfobacterales bacterium, assembly GCA_011049715.1. Lineage (GTDB taxonomy): Bacteria > Desulfobacterota > Desulfobacteria > Desulfobacterales > UBA2156 > UBA2156. The sequence continues at coordinate 36,591 of DRHF01000337.1, read as the reverse complement.
ATAGAGAAGGTGATGATGGTTTTGCGTCTTATTCGTCCTGTTCTTCTGATTCGTCGTCCTTGATGTTTGAAAGATCGGCCAGCGCTTCACGAATTTCCTTTGCCCCTTTGTCAAAAACCCGTTGTACTTCAGAATATTCCTTTCTAATTTCTCTAAGGGGAAATCTGCCGAGGGTTTTTTTCAAATAATTATTCACAAGCTCCCTGATAGTCTTCCAACTGTCCAGCCGGGTTTGGTTTTCCAACGGTGTGAGTTTGTCGATATCTTTCATTTGCTGACGATGGAACCTTGATTCAGAAAAACGTTTTAGTGCAGCGGTCCATATGACAAAAAATATCAAAGCGAGAATTCCACCGGCACCCAAAACCACCTGTGGGTCGGTGAGCGGCAAAATATCCATCGCCCTCAAGGCAAGGATCGTTGCGGCGCTGCCTGTTATGCTGACCAAAAAGCCGATGAAGCCGGATTTCATCCGAAACCTGCGCAACTGGGTTCGATAGCTGATCAACCCTTCGAGCAAGTGGGACAACCGTTCTCCATGGGTTTCAACAAATGAGGCCAGGTGATCCAGCCGAAAACGGGGGGCTTGTGAGATAGCTTGTTTCAATTCTTCCCGCTGGTTTTTGAGATAGTACAAAAAATTTGTATCCCGCTTCACCCCACTGGCTGACGCTGAACCGGCTTGAGGCGAATATACCAGATGAATTGTCGGGATGTCTTTACGTCCGGTCATTTGTGAAAGATTCCAGCACAGCGTTCCATAGACCTGCAGCAAATCCATCAGGGAGGTGCATTCGTCGATGCGGTTCAGCACAAAAAGAATCCGGTCTTCAAATGTTCGATTCGGTAGTGTGTCCCTGAGGCTGGTATGTGCTTCACGAACCGTTCCCGCCTTGTGGGGATCAAAGAGAATCAGAACAAGGTCGGCGATCTGGGCCAGGTCGCCGATGACTTCCTGATAATTGTAGCCGCGATCCCTTTCCGTTATGCTGTCGAGCATGCCCGGTGTATCGATGATGGCAAGGTTTTTTAAAAAGGGAGAATTCACTTTTTTAAGCCGGAAATGTGAGACAAAACGCTGACCGTGTTTTTTGAGGGATTCGAAGGGATATTCGAGATCGTTCAGCAGAAACTGGCCATCCCGTTCTTCTGTGACTCCGATGGAATTATTTTCGGATTCGGTGTCATCATAGGTGATCACCGTAAACGAGTCGTCTGTCGGCGCCTGGCCGGTAGCCTGGATATTTGCGCCCAAGAAATCATTGATCAGCGTGGATTTACCCGATGAATAGTTGCCAAGTACCAGCACAAGGGGCCGCCATTTGATGTTGGCTTCCAGCGGCGTGTCACTGTATCCGTAACGCAGGGCCACCGGTGACAGATATTCTTCCACCATTGCCAACATATCTGTTCTCAGAGAACTGATATACTCTTCACGATTCATAAACACCCCCGGTCGTTCCCCATTTTACCCGAAACTATCAAATAGGAATTTTTATGTCAATAACTGTCCGGTTTAAGACCGATGTTTGTCATGGCTTGTGTTTACTCCGGTTGAGCTAAAAAAGGCTCAACCGAGGGTTATTCGTTAACCGTTTAGGTTGTAAAATGAATAAAATTTACATACTTCACGATCACTCGACTCTATCTCGCCACAAAGTGGTACTTTTTGTTTGACACGGTTTTGCAATTCAGGTTAACTGAAAAAAAATGAACATCGAACATCGAACGTCCAACATCGAATGTTTAATGGAAAAAGATGAAGAAACAGAAATAGGTGTTGAATGTTCGGTATTGAATGTTTGTTTTTCATTCGACGTTGGACGTTCGATGTTCGATGTTCATCTTTCAAAACAACCCTTAACGAGATAAATGTAATCTGTGAATGTTTACAAAACAACTTAGCGCTTATGGGTGGCTCCCCAGCGGGGCAATGAGAAAGTTTTTTACTAATCAGACGGCTCAATAAAAAGGGCCAAAGACAAGAATCAGGAGGTGACTAAATGAAAAGGGGAAAATGGTTGATTTCATTAACGGTATTCGCAACTTTAATTCTCTTGCTGCAGGTCGGTATGCAGCAGGGCGCATTGGCAGCAAAGAAGCCGGTGGTCGTCGGATTTATCGGATCGTTCGCCAGCGACACAGGAAGGAGCACACTGAGAGGTGCTGAAATTGCGATTGAGGAAATGAATGCGGCTGGAGGGGTCTTGGGCGGGCGACCCATAAAGTTCGTAAAAGCGGATTCAGCCGAGGATGTGACCGAAGGGATTAAGGCGTATGAATACCTAAATGAAAAAGAAAAGGTGGATTTTATTATTTCAGGCAGTATAGACGATGTCTCATTGGGGTGGTTCCCACGGATGGCAGAATACAGAACCCCCACACTGGACACCTGGACATCGTCTATCCTGGCGATCGAAATGGTCCGCGACGAATACGAAAAATACAAGATGTATTTTATGAACATTGGTTGTGATTATGCGCTGGGCGAGGTTTTCATGCAATTTGGCAAGGACATCCTCGCAAAGGAAATGGGCTGGAAAACAGCGGTTATTATGCAGGAAGACACGGCGTATGCAGCCGGGGTTTATGAGTGGATTAAAGATCAAATCGCCCCTGCTGCGGGTATAAAAATTGTGGATCATGTTGTTTATGACGTCAACTCCGTCGATTTCAGCCCCGTTTACAACAAGATCATAAAGACAAACCCTGATTTTATATATCTTATCTCCTCGGTAAAAAGCCAGGTGCCATCCTCCCAATACGTAAAATTGCAGGTACCGATCCCGATTACCGGAATCAACGTCTCCGCATTCGGCATGGAGTATTGGGACGATACCGGAGGCATGGGAGGAGGCATGTCAACCCTGGTGCCGCCGCCTTCTTTGGGAATGGAGCTGGATCCCCGGACCCAGAAATTTCTCGATAAATACAAAGCCAAGTATGGTAACAGCCGGCCACGATATCCCCATTTCAATGGATTTAATGCCTATTACGGCATGTACAATGCCATGAATGCCGCCGAGCGTGCAGGCGGATTCAAACCCCTGGACAAATGGGTAAAAGAAATGGAAAACGCAGATATCAAACTTTACAAGGACGGTAAGCTTTGGTTCCGCTATGCCTACTGGAAACCGGGTGAGAAGGAACCGAAAACCGGCCTGACATTCCCGCACAATAATCGGTTTGATATTTCCCCGCCTCTTGACGAAGGGCACCCCCCGATGGTGGTCATCCAGTGGTACAAGGACGGGTCTGTAAAAACGATCTATCCCAAGAAATATGCGACCGGCAGCTTTAAGGTACCTGATTGGACAAAGTAATAGGCAGCCATCTGTATCGTGATAGTGATACGATGAGGTGATGAATGCAGGAGAAAAGAGGAAACAAAAACCCCTTCTCCTGCATTCTATACTGTATGCGCGTATTTTCCAGGCCCCGGGCCGCCTGTCCGGTGCTTCACACGATTCCATTGTCGGTTAAGAAGTTGGTTCAAGCTATTTATCCAGGATTGACCCCAAAGATCCACGAGGGCACCATACCATGAGCGGGATAATCATTCAGAGTATTGTTATCAGCGGTTTTTATGCTTTAATTGCCATCGGATTTACAATGATCTTTAGCGTAGGTCGGGTACTTAACCTGGCTTACGGCGTATACATTATGCTCGGTGGTTATGTCTACTACACGGTGGTCCAATTGGCGCATCTTCCTAAAACCGTGGGTTTCCTGTGTGCGATCTTATCCGGGGTAATTTTCGCTGTTATCACCTATGTCGGTTTGGTGAAGCGTCTCCAGAACAATCCGATTGCGGTCGAAATTTCGACACTTATTTTGGCTGTTGCCATGCAAGCGGTCATGATTCTGATTTTCACACCCGCTCCCAGATCCATTTGGCCCCTGATTCCCGGCGTAGCCCATCTGTTCGGTGTCAGTGTTTTAAAGAACCTGTTGGCTGCGATGATCATCAGCTGGGTGGTCCTGGTCTCCTTACTGATTTTCGTGCGAAAGACCCAAGTGGGCCGGGCGATTCGGGCGGTCTCCATGGACAGAAAAGGGGCTCTGGTGTCGGGGATAGATCCCAATCGGATTAATTTGGTGACCTGGGGGTTATCCGGCGCATTGGGCGCCATTGCCGGTGTTTTTTTTGCCACCTATACGCAACTTGATCCGGCCATGTGGGTGGGTCCGCTTATAACAGCCATTGCGGTCGTAATCGTGGGCGGAATTGGAAGTATCACGGGGAGTCTCGTGGCCGCCCATATCATCGGTTTCTTGGAAACGATTACGACCACTTTAATAACCCCGCAATTGCGGGGCGTATTCACGCTTTTACTTATAATTATAATTCTCGTCATTCTTCCAAAAGGTCTTTTCGGGAGAGAGGAGATTTAACCCCAACCCGATAAAGGGGGGTCAATTGAAAAGATCACTGATTTGGTGGGTAATCTGTGGTGCGGTGTTGGCCTCACTCCCGATCTTCACTTCGACCGGGACCCTTAGGATTTTTATATTTGCTAACTTTTTAGCGATTTTTGCCATGAGCTGGGACATTCTCTCCGGATATACCGGATATATTAGTTTCGGCCATCCCTTTTTAATCGGCATCGCGGGTTATACAACAGCCATACTGACCCGGCATTTGGGAACGCCCCTTTACATCAGCATGCCCTTTTCCATATTGCTGACAATGGTTGCAGGAACACTTTTTTTCTTTCCTGCCCTAAGAATAAGAGGAACGTACTTTGCCCTTGTCACGTTGGCATTTATGGAAGTGACCTATCATTTGCTCAAGATTGTGAAGCCGGCAGTGACCGGCGGAACCAGAGGACTTACCGGTTTACCGTTCGTGGTGACCGGGGCGGTTCCCAATTATTATTTGTCTCTTTTTGTCATGCTTGCGGTTGGAATTGGATTGTGGGTATTGGTAAAGTCGAGTATTGGGACGGTATTGAGCGCGGTACGTATGGATGAGGGCGCCGTGAGGAGCGCGGGTTTGAACCCTACGAAGTTTAAATTGTTCGCTTTTACCGTAAGTGCAATGGTGGCAGGCATCGGCGGGTCTTTTTACACGCATTATCTCGGATCGATCTCACCGAGGGCGATGTTTGACATCACTTTTCTTTTTACCATATTGGTGGCAGCGCTGGTCGGCGGTGAGCACACCATTGTGGGACCAATACTAGGGGCCTATTTCCTGACCTTTCTTTTGGAATATTTACGCCCATACATCCCCGGCGCCTGGCGGTTTCTCCTTTATTCGGTGATTGCTCTGGTGGTCTACAATTTTGCTCCAAAAGGGATTTACAGCATTTTCCAAGGTCTGTTCGATTGGATCGGGAGGAGAATGAGACGGGGTGAGCAATATGGGTAGCTTACTGGAACTGCGGAATCTTACGAAGACTTTCGGTCGCCTTGTTGCTCTTTCTGATCTGAGCTTGACGGTTCAAAGAGGAGAGACGTTGGGATTGATCGGACCGAATGGATCCGGGAAGACAACAACCTTCAATTTAATTATGCGGGAACTCAAGCAAGATGAAGGGGAGATCTTTTTTGAAGGAAAGGAAATTACCAAATATCCGATCCAAGAAAGGGTAAAGATGGGCATCGCCCGTACGTATCAGATACCGAGGCCGTTCGCGGAGATGACGGTTGCGGAAAATATTCGGGTCGGCATTATGCCGGATAAGATAATTTCTGTAATGACAATGAATACACGGGATGGATTGGAAAGGGAAATCGGAAAAAGTGTAGGCTTTAAGCAACACGAGCTTTCGATGTACCCAAATGAGCTGTCCATGGGGAGTCTTCGAAGGCTCGAGTTGGGAAGAAACATGGCGACCAATCCGAAACTCCTTCTCCTCGATGAGGTATTTGCCGGTCTGACGGTCGGTGAAATAGCCGAGTTATCCGAGCTTTTAAAAGAGAAAAAGAAGGAGGGACTGACCTTCATCATTGTCAGTCATGATTTGAGATCCCTGGGTCCTCTGGTCGATCGGGTTATTGTGGTATCTTTTGGTGAGGTTATTGCCGAAGGGTCTTTTGAGGAGGTCATTGCCGATGAAAAGGTTAAGGAAGCTTATTTGGGGAAGGAAGAAAATTCGCCTTTAGAATTGCATAAATAAAATGGCAAGATTCGGTTATACCAATGAGGCCCTAATCATTTAGACCTGAACGCCGGGCAGGGTATTGAATCGGCCGGCGGCTCAAACTCAGGTCAAAGCGGGTGTAAAGCCGGAACTCGGCCGGTCTGTCAATATAATATTCGGGTTATTCGTCTTAAAACGATTGAAAACAAAGTCTCGGAAGGTTCCGGCTAAACGCCCGCTAAGACCTTCAAACAGTGACCCGGCTACCGATTAAAAACCCTGCCCGGCCTTGGCAGATGAACCGCTATTTATGTAAACGGATGTCCAAATAATAATATACTCATTCGCAATTCAATTGGGATAGGAGAAGGTGATAATGGCTTTTCTGGAAGTTAGAGATATCCAAGTCTTCTATGGGAAGGCCTGTTCGTTAAACCATGTTTCAGTTCGGGTTGAAAAAGGGGCGGTGGTCGGAATTATCGGCCCCAATGGCGCCGGAAAATCGACCTTGTTGGATTCGATTATTGGGCTAACAGATTGTCGAGGTGAAATCATCTTTGATGGAATAGATCTAAGAGAGTTGACCTCCACAAAGATTGTCAGGTTAGGCATTGGCTACGCGCCGGAACGAAGAAATCTTTTCCCCTTTATGGGCGTTAAAGAGAATTTGCTGGTCGGCGCCTATTGCGCCCGAAAAGAGATGGAAACCAATCTTAAAATGGTATATGAAATGTTTCCAATTCTTGAAAAACGCCAGAACCAAGAATCCAGGACCATGAGCGGTGGGGAATTACAGATGTTATCCCTGGGTAGGGCGGTGATGTCAAATCCCAAACTGTTGATGGTCGACGAACCCACCTTGGGCCTCGCACCGCTGGTATGTTTAGAAATATCCAGAGTCCTGATGGGTCTCAGGGCCAGGAACGGAATCGCCATCCTGATCGCCGAACAGAATGTGAATTTTGCCCTCAGACTTTCAGAGGAGATCTATCTTTTGGAGACCGGAAAAGTGAAGATGAAAGGCGTTCCCGAAGAATTAAAAAAGGAGACATATATAAAAGAAACCTATTTTGGCGTCTAATAAAAGACGTTAAAGGTTTTCATTTTGCTGATTATCTCAAATGCTTCTATCAAATTCATATTGATTTATTGATATAATCGAGTCTTATTCTAGGTATAGATGTAAGAAAATAATCATTTTCTTAAACAATTAACCGATTGAATATATTAATAATATATTCAACTGCATCCGTTCGAAAATCATTTTCTCTTAAATCTGTGTTTTCCCTTGACAACCGTTTATGAATGAAATAATACAATAATTAATTAATAATGTAAGAATAATTCCAACTTTATTCCCATTATTAAGATTAGGAGGGCGAGATGGAGCTTAAAGAAATTCAGGAAAGGATCAAGGCGGAAAATATTGACACCCTGCGGATTGAATACCCGGATCTTTATGGGATATGCCGGAACAAAATGGTGCCGGTCAAACATCTCGAGAGAGTAGCGGAAGAGGGGCTCAAATTTGCGCAGGCCGTCTATGGCATCAACCTGGCCAATGACGTGGCGCCGGATACCGGATGCGGATATGAGATCGAGTGGAAAGACATGACCATCGTTCCCGACCTTTCCACGTACGTCGTTTTACCCCATCTTGAGGGGACAGCCCGTTTGATCGGCAATGCGTTCAGGGGGGGGGAACCGCTTCCGGTCGACCCGCGGTATGTTCTCCAACGGATTTTAAAAAAGTACGAAGACAAAGGTCTTCGGCCGGTTTCAGCTTCTGAGCTGGAATTTTTCATTTTTAACCCCGGTGAAAACGGCCCTGGAGGGTTGTATAATCCCATCCCATCCTCCATTTATCAGCAAAACCCGACGTTGGATCGTATGGGGTTGATGCAAACCTTACAGAATCATCTGCTCAACGTGGGTATCGACGTTCTCTACCTCAATCACGAGTTTTTCCCCAGTCAGTGGGAGATAAACTGGATGCATGACCATGCGCTCAATACAGCCGATCAAACCTTCACCTTCAAATATATCTGCAAGGAGTTTGTGGCCCAGAACAATTTTCATTTGACTTTTATGAGCCGCCCGACAACCGACGGCGGTGGCAGCGGTTACCATATCCATCTGTCGTTGAGTGATCAAAAGACCCGAAAGAACCTCTTTGATCAACCGGACGGTCAATTCGGGATGTCCGATTTGATGCGACACTTTCTCGGCGGACAGATGGCACATGCAAAGGGAATGTCAGCCATACTGGCGCCGACCATTAATTCCTATAAACGGTACGTCCCTGACTCCTTTGCGCCGTACTACCTGGCATGGGGCCTGGATAATCGAACGGTCTATTGTCGTGTGCCCGAAGAGAGGGGATCGGCCACACGTGTGGAAAACCGGGCGCCTGGTGCGGATGCCAATCCGTATTTGGTCTTTGCCGCTGCCTTTGCTGCCGGGCTGGACGGCATCGAGAAAGAGATCGACCCGGGAGAGCACGCAGTGGGTGATATTTACGGGGTGGAACCCGGCACTTATGAAAACATCCCTTTTTATCTGAGTGATGCTTTAACGGAATTGAAGGCAGATACCGTGCTCTGTGATGCGCTGGGGCCGGAATTGATCCGGGCATTTGTCGCGCTTAAGGAGGACGAGTTGGCACGGTTTCGCAAACATGTTACCGACTGGGAATTTAACGAATATGCCGCCAAATTGTAGCCTCCGAATAACTTTCAAATAAGCTGGAGAAAGATACCATGTGCGGAATAGCAGGGCTGATAACTCGAAACAACGAAGGCCTTGGGACCGACCTGATCAATATGCTCAAGGAGCTGGTCCACCGGGGCAAAGATGCCACCGGGGTGGCGATTTATGAAAAGCGCAGTGATATTCAGCTCAGGGCCTCGATGACCAGTGCGACCCATGAAAAAAGTCTCCTGGACATCATCCAGACCCATGCCAAGGTCACCCATTCAAGAAGCTATCCCGGTGTCGGGATTTATACCTTTTTTGATGGGTCCCTCGACATGGACTCGAACAAGGTCAGTCAACTGCATTGGGACATCGACTCCCATCCCGATCTTTGTGTCCATTCCATCGGCAAACAGCTCAAAGTATATAAGGATCAAGGATCAGCCGAGGACCTTCAAAAGGCTCACAAAATACAGGTCGGCAGGTGTACCCATGGCATCGGTCATGTACGGCTGGCCACGGAAAGCGTAGAGAACGTCAATTTTTCCCACCCGTATGTGTCATATCTATATCCGGAGCTCTCGCTTGTTCACAATGGTCAATTCACCAATTACTTCAACATGAGAAGGCGTCTTGAAAACAAGGGCATCCGGTTCAAAACTGCCAATGACACGGAAGTGGCCGCCCACTTCATCGCATACGAAATGAAGGAGAACGGATATGACCTGGAGGGGGCGATGCATCTGGCGCTGGATACCTTTGATGGGATTTTTACCATTCTGGTGGCTACGACCGACCAGATCGGGGCATTTCGGGATCGTTTGGCGTTCAAGCCGGTTGTGGTTTATGAAAAAGAGGACGGCACTGTTCTTTTCGGGTCGGAGCAGATTGCTTTGACCCCTATTGTTTCCGACGTTTATGCCACGGAGATGGAGCCAGGAGGAGTTAAGGTATGGTCCATTTAGATATAAAAGGGATGAGTACGCGGGATGTGAACCAAAAGCTGAGGGAGCTGATCCTGCAAGATGATGAAATTGTGGTCGAAAACCCCCATTCTGTTCATAACTTTGCCACGGCCCTAAAAGGAAAAGGGACGATCACGGTGGAGGGGAGCACCGGTTTTTACACCGGCGGATTTTTACAGGGCCCCACTGCTATCATCAAAGGGAATACCGGCTGGTATACGGGGGATAACATGGATGCCGGAGAGCTCATCGTGGAGATGAACACCGGCAGCAATTGTGGACCCTCCATGGCTGGCGGCACCATTTTGGTTAGAGGGCACAGCGGCAGCCGGGCCGGTTGGGGAATGAAAGGCGGCAATCTGATCATCTGCGGCAACGCTGGTTTGTGGAGCGGTAAGATGACCTTGGGGGGACGCATCATCATTTTGGGCACAGTGGGCCGGGGGATCGGCGAATCGATGTACAGAGGAATTATCCATGTCCTCGATCCGGAAGTCGAAGATAAACTCGGCGGCAATGTCAGGGTCGTACCGATCGAGGATAAGGAGAAGAGAGAAGTAGAAACTCTTTTCAAAAAATACGGCATCGAACAGGCGGTAGATGGTTTTAGAAGCATCGTTCCGAAGGTTTATGGGCGACATGAGTACTTTTTGTTTAAACCAACCCATCGGCAGACAGGAGCGCAATCATGACGGAAAAAGAAAAGAAACCAAGGGCAAAGGATGTCCAAAGAGGTGTCTGGAATCCAGAGACCATCGCCGAAGTCAAATATAAAGCCGAGATGGGCAAGCATCGTATCCGTGGCTGTGGGTCTACAAAACAATATCCCACCTTTGACGATCTTTTAATCCTGCCCTCCCAGCTATCGCGTCTGTCCATCGATACCTATCGTGAGGATTGTAAAACCCAGACGGTTCTCGGTGCAAGATACGCAAAAAAACCGCTGGTTGTTGAAACACCCATTCTGATTTCAGGCATGTCCTACGGCGCCTTGAGCAAAGAAGCCAAAACCGCCCTGGCCAAGTCGACCCAGATTGTCGGGACCTCAATTAATAATGGTGAGGGTGGCTTATTGCCCGGGGAAAGTGAGAACTCTTATAAACAGATCGTTCAAATAACGCCCAGCCGAATGGGGTTTTCTTTTCGAAACATTGAGGCCGCCGATGCCCTGGAACTGGTAATCGGCATCGGTGCAAAACCCGGTCTTTCCGGTCATCTGATGGGAAACAAAATTACAAAGGAAATTGCGGAATTCAGACAGCTGCCCGAAGGTATCGATCTTCACAGCCACCCCCGGCATGGAGACATCTTCGGCGCGGACGATATGGTGCTCAAGGTCGAGGAACTCAGAGACGTCACCGACTATGAAATCCCCATTTTTGTAAAGATTGCTGCAGGCCGTGTCAGAGAGGATGTCAAAATCGCCGTGAAGACCGGTGTGGATGGGATCGTTATCGATGGCGCTGAAGCAGGCACTGGAGCTGCGCCGGTGGTCGCTTCAACTCATCTGGGCATTCCGATTCTGCCGGGTTTGGTCCAAGGCGTTCGCGCCCTGGAAGAGATGGGGGTAAAGGACGAAGTCAGCCTGATTGTTTCGGGCGGTATCAAGGATGGTGCGGACGTTGCCAAGGCGCTGGCCCTGGGAGCGGATGCGGTGGCCATCGGGACAGGGGCTATGATTGCCATGGGGTGTGTGGTTTGTCTCCGGTGTCACGAGGGAAATTGTGCGTACGGCATAGGGACCCAGGATCCGGAGCGGCGGAAACGGTTGGATATCGATGCTGCTGCCAAGCGGGTGGCCAACTATATCCAGGGCATGACCTATGAAGCCGTTATCCTTGCGAAGGCTGCGGGCAAAACCGCCCTGGCGAATATGGAGAGGGAAGATCTGCGGTCCCTGACACTGGAGGCCTGCGCCATGACCGGCGTGCCCCTGGTCGGAACAAACTTCACATTTACCGAACCGTTTGGTTTTTTTTAAAAGTGAACTGAAGTGTTGAGCATGCGGATAGATGATCATCCCATATTGGGAACGTTTGAAAAAGGCCGGAAGGTTTCCTTCGTATTTGATGATGAAGCGATGGAAGGTTTTGAAGGGGAGCCGATCGCCGTTGCCTTAAGAAGCAATGGCGTGAAGATCCATCGTTACACGAAGAGAAGAAACGAGCCCCGGGGCATTTTCTGTGCTATCGGACGTTGCACAGATTGTATCATGGTTGTCGATGGCACGCCGAATGTGCGGACCTGTGTGGAGCCGTTGAATGAAGGGTCGGTGATCCAGACACAAGTTGGAGCCGGTCCGGATGTCGCAAGGAATTAAATCGTGCGCAGATGTGAAATGATAAGTGTCGGAGCCGGTCCTGCGGGTTTGGCTGCTGCCACCGAAGCTGCCAGAAACGGTGTTGAAGTTTTGGTTTTTGACGAAAATGACCGGGCCGGTGGACAGCTTTTTAAACAGATCCATAAATTCTTTGGGTCAGAAGAACATCATGCCAAGGAACGGGGTTTTAATATCGGATACGGTTTTTTAGAAGAGGCTGAGAAGCTGGGGGTCGTAGTCTCTCTGAGCTCCGTGGTCATGGGAATCTATGAGAACCGAACGATGAATGTCCTGATCAGGGATCGGATCGAGCAGGTCAGGGCGGAAAAGATTTTGATTGCCACCGGTGCGTCAGAAAACATGATTCCATTTCCAGGCTGGACTCTGCCGGGCATAATCGGCGCCGGAGCGGCCCAGACCATTGCCAACATTCATGGAATAAAACCGGGCGAGAATCTGCTTATGGTCGGATCGGGGAATGTCGGGCTCGTGGTGGCTTATCAGATGCTTCAGGCGGGTTGTCAGGTTTCGGCTATCATAGACGCTGCTCCCCGCATCGGTGGATATGAGGTTCATGCGGCCAAGGTGGCCCGATATGGTGTCCCGTTTTTCATGTCCCATACCATCACGGAGGCGGCCGGAGAAAAATGGATTGAAAGTGCGACGATCAGCCAGGTCGATAAAGAATGGAAGCCGATTCCAGGGACCGAAAAAAAATTTGAACTCGATACGGTCTGTATTGCAGTGGGTCTTAACCCGATGACGCAGCTCCTGGATATGTTAGGATGCAAAATGGTACCCGTTCCCTCCCTGGGTGGAAGGGTTCCTGCGCATGACCTGGGCCAGGAAACGTCTATTCCGGGTATTTATGTAGCCGGTGATACGTCCGGTATTGAGGAGGCCAGCACAGCCATCATCGAAGGCCGGATCGCGGGATTAGCGATTGCGCACAGCTTGGGTTATATAGATGACTCGTCTTTCCTGGAACAACGAGACCGGCAACTCAAAAGCATGGTGGGGCTGCGGAGCGGTTCCCACGGAGAGGCACGGAAAATAGCAAAAGAATATATAAATGCGGTGATGAAAGGATAGTTTCATGTCCAAGGGAATGTCAGAAACAGGATATCTCTCAGATGAAGAGCTGGATAACGGTCCCGGTATCCCTTCCGAGGGGAGACGGCGTAAAGGTCCGGTGGCGGTGATTGAATGCATCCAGGATATCCCCTGTAACCCCTGTGAAGCAAGTTGTCCGGAAGGCGCTATCCAGGTGGGCGAAGACATCACCAATCTTCCCCATCTGTTGGAAGAGAAATGTATCGGATGTCAATCCTGCCTACCCCCTTGCCCGGGGCAGGCTATTTTTTTAGTCGATGAAAGTTCGGCGGAAGGCGTTGCCAGGGTAACAATGCCGTACGAATTCTTGCCATTACCGGAAAAAGAAGAGATCGTCATCGCTTTGGATCGTGCCGGGCAGGAATTGGGCGATGCAGCGGTCATCAGAGTTCGGAAGACAGATAAAATGGATCATACTGCTTTGGTCACCATTGAGGTGCCGAAGGAATGGTCCATGAGAGCCAGAGCGTTTAAATTAAAACGATAATTCAAACCAGGAGGAAATGAAAAATGAACGAACAAGCGTTGGGTATGGTTGAGACCCGAGGACTGGTAGGTGCCATTGAGGCTGCTGATGCCATGGTCAAGGCCGCAAAAGTGAGATTTGTGGGAAGAGAATTTGTCGGCGGCGGTCTTGTGACGGTTTTCGTACGCGGGGATGTTGGTGCGGTCAAAGCGGCAACAGATGCCGGCGGTGCGGCGGCCGGAAGGGTGGGCGAACTCATCTCAGTACATGTCATCCCAAGGCCGCACGGAGACGTTGAGTTTACCATTCCAAAGGCGGAAGAGTAACCGTTTCACATTGCGTTGAACCGAAACAGCGAGCGCATTCCTCGCACAGCTTGTCGAAGGGTAGCGAAAATCCTGATATTCGGGGCTGCAGGGTTCTTCAATCTTTATTTTGAGAGGGTCTCCTCTTCTTTTTCAGGGAAGATTTGCGTACGGTATTCTGTGAGGTCTTCAGAGATATGGCACTAAACATTCAGTTTATAACCCACCCCGGGCCCGGTGTCATCGGCATCTTGATGACCCGGATGAGCACATCCGGTCGCAAAACGGTTGAAATGATCGATTTTAGCGCCGTTGGTCTTGTCCAGGGTCGATTGGTAGATATGATCTACGCATCTGATATTGCGGAGAAGTCTGCAAACGTTCAGGTTTTTGATCTCAAAGGAACCTGCCCGCAACATCTGACGATGATCGGTATCTTCGGTGAGATTGCGGCTGTGAAATCCGCGCTGGATGCCATATCCGCTGAAGAGGGATTGTAGCAGGGGGTTTTTGACACGGTAAGCCACACACCGCGTGTGGATTTCATCGATTCCGTGTAATCCGATCATTGTAAACAAGCATAGAGGTAGTTGGGTATGATACTCGGTAAAATTGTCGGAGATGTCTGGTCGACCAAAAAAAATGACAAGATACATGCGTTAAGACTTCTCTTTGTCCAGCCCCTGGGGAAGGATTTAACCCCGTGCGGAGAAATGCTGGTTGCTGCGGATGAGATTGGGGCAGGGATGGGAGAGATGGTAATTGTCACTCAAGGCGCACCGGCCATGCAGGCATTTAACAAAGACACGTTGATTCCCGTGGATGCCGTGGTGGTCGGTATTGTCGATAACCTTGAAATACCGGAAAAATCAGACGCCGGCGGATAAATGACGAAACAGGAGATTGTAGAAAAAGTCCGGGCTGCAGGCGTCGTAGGGGCAGGCGGCGCCGGTTTCCCCACCCACATCAAACTCGAAGCGGATGTTGAAAGGGTGCTCGGGAACGGGGCATCCTGCGAACCGCTTCTGACGAGCGACTTTTTTTTGATGGAGAACGAATCCGAAGGTATTCTCAGCGGCCTTTCCATGGTGATGCAGAGCACGGGGGCGGGACGTGGAACCCTCTGTCTCAAAGAGAAACATTTTGAAGCCTTAGGCGCATTGGAAAAAACGATCTCAAAGCACAAAATGAAGGATATCGATATTTTTGGACTGGATGATTTTTATCCAGCAGGCGACGAAATGGTGTTGGTCTATGAAGTGATGAATCGGGTGGTGCCTGAGGGTGGCTTCCCGCTACAGGTGGGGGTTGTGGTAAATAATGTTGAATCTCTTCTCAACATTGCCCGGGCTGTAAAAACCGATAAACCCGTTATTGAGAGATATCTGACCGTTGCCGGGGAGGTTCAAAAAAACCTGGTTATAAAAGTGCCGGTCGGTATTTCTGTGGGTGAGGTCATAAACCTTGCCGGCGGTGCAACCATAAGTGATTTCAAAGTTATTGTCGGGGGGCCGATGATGGGGCAGGTTGTCACCGATCTTTCCACGCCGGTGGATAAGACCACAAGTGGAGTAATTGTTCTACCTGCCAATCATAATATCGTTGCCGGCAAAACAAATGACCCGGAAAGAATCAGACGGATTACCCGTTTGGTTTGTTGCCAGTGTTCGCGGTGCACGGATCTATGCCCAAGGACACTGCTGGGGCATTCCCTTGAATCCCATAAAATCATGCGGCAACTGGGGGTCGGGTCCCAGCTGGTCTCCGAAGCGTTGCTGGAGGATGCGCTTATCTGTTCAGAATGCGGCATATGTGAAAAGTTTGCATGTCCGATGATGATTTCTCCAAGGGAGGTCAATGCACAGATCAAGAGAGAAATGATGGAAAAAGGTGTCGACAGATCTCCCAAAAAGATCACCTATCAACCTTCGGCTTTCAGGGATGTTCGTAAGGTCCCGACCAAAAGGCTTATGGAACGTTTGCAGGTGAGCCGGTATGATCGACACCCGGAAATTTTTGCAGGGGAAATAGAGGTAAAAAAAGCAACGATTCCGTTAAAGCAGCACATTGGAGCACCGGCAATCCCGGTGGTTAAAACCGGAGACCGTGTCGAAAAGGGAGATCTCATCGGGGAGATTCCGGATAAGACATTGGGTGCCAGGGTCCACGCCAGCATTTCCGGTGTGGTGGAATCCGTGGGAACGGACGTGGTAATCCGACAGTAAAAGGTGGAGCCTTTGCAAAACACCGTTTTTTGCCCAAAACAAAAATATGTATTTTTCAAAATTCTCAAGGCGTAACGAATGGATTATCAAGCCATCGGGCTCATCGAAACAAATAGTGTTGCCAAAGGAATTGCGTGCGCCGATGAAATGATCAAGGCAGCTGCTGTGGAGCTTTTGATGGCCCGCAGCGCATGTCCGGGCAGATATTTGGCGATGATTTCAGGTGATGTAGGTTCAGTCGAAAATTCCGTTGAAATTGGAAGCGAAGTGGCCGGCGAGTTTCTTGTTGGGAAGTTTGTCATCCCCAATGTACACCCAACGGTCTTTCCGGCTTTGAGCTGTGTCACCCCGATGCCTTCGATGAATGCCCTGGGTATCATCGAAACATTTTCCACTGTTTCATGTATTGTTGCGGCCGATGCCGCAGCAAAAGCAGGGGATGTTGAATTGATTGAGATTCGCTGTGCCACAGGTCTGGCCGGGAAATCCTATGTCACACTGACCGGCGACGTCGGCTCGGTTAATGCGGCTGTTGATGCCGGTGTCGCTGAAGTGGCCGAAGAAGGAATGATACAGAGCCATGTGGTTATCCCTTCCCCAAGCAAGGAGCTTTTTTCAAGACTGGCATAATGGAAACAGTTGAAAAAATTGGCTGGATGCTAAATCAACCCGAACGGTGGGATTTTTCAGGAGCGGAAAATCTGTACGCGGGTGTTGATCTTGGTACCTACAAAACCATCGTTATTGTTATCGATGAGAAGGGAACGCCGCGTGCAGCAAACTTGCGTAAAGCCGAAGTGGTGCGGAGCGGGCTGATCGTCGATTATATCGGTGCCTTAGATATTGTCCGAGAGCTGATGGATGAGATCAGAAACTGCAGCCCCCAGGAGATAAATAAAGGAGCCACCTCATTTCCACCGCAAACCGAAACCGCCAATATCGATACCACAAAATATATTCTCGAAAGCGTTGATCTAGAGGTCCTCAGGGTACTGGATGAACCGACAGCCGCAAGATTGGCACTCAATTTGAGGGATGGGGCCATAGTCGATGTGGGTGGGGGCACAACCGGTGTGGCGGTCATAAGGGATGGTGAAGTCATTTATACCAATGACGAGGCGACCGGAGGAGAGCACCTGTCACTGGTTTTGGCCGGACATCTGAATATCAGTTATGAGGAGGCCGATCAGTTCAAGTTGAAAAAGGAAAATACACAACAGATACTTCCCATCGTTGAACCGGTCATCGATAAAATATCAAGCATTGTCGAATCCTTTCTAAAAAATTTTATCGGAATCAAAACAATTTATCTGGCAGGTGGAACATGCGAGCTTGATGGGATAGCTGAAATTGTTTCCAAAAACCTGAACCTTGAGACCTTCCGGCCAAAGGCGCCGCAATTCATTACCCCTTTTGGTATTGCCCTTTCATGTCTTAAAACAAATGAACATGGTGCTGAGGTTAGAAAATGGCCAATCTAAAAAAAGAAGAAATCAGAAAACTTGTCCTCGATGTCTTAAAAGAGATCGAACCAAGCGGGAAGAAGGAAACAAAACCGGTTTCAACGAATTCAAAGGGACCCTATGTATTCTGCATCTTCCACGCCGGTGTTCGTAAACTGGACACGGCGCTGAAACAGGTCCAACTGATTGAAGAACAGGTGGGTAAGTGTGGAATATACACGGGTGAGTCCGCTCGGGGTTGGGTTTGCGGGAGTGATGTCAGGGAGAAAGCAGGGACGCGCTGTATCCTTGATAATGTAAAGACAGACGGGTTGAATAAGGTTTTGGACAGGGCGGATCTATTGGTACTTCCCACCTTTTGCCTCAAGGTGGCTGCAAAAGTGGCCCATCTGATATGTGATGATCCTGAATCGAGTCTCGTTCTTTCTGCTCTGCTGCAGGGGAAAAGGATTTTGGCGACCCGAGACAGCTTCCTGGTCTGCGACATTCTGGTCAATGAGAGACTAAAAAAAGAAATAGATAATATTTTGGAGAAACTGCAAAGTTTTGGAATGGTTTTCTGTGAAACCGGGCAGTTGAACGAGATGTTCCAACAGTTGATCGTTGGACAGAAAAATACCAAGGGCGCTGAAGATAAAAGACCACTGACGGAAGCGGCTGCTTCTACGGTAAAATTTATCAACGCAAAAGATATTCATGCAGCTGTTGATCAAAAGAAACATACCCTTGCGCTTTCTCCCGGCGGTATTGTAACGCCCCTGGCGAAAGATCTGGCAAAGGAGTATTCAATCAAGATTGTTAAGACCTGATCAATCATGCGATCGGTATTTCCCATAAAAAAAGAAGCATTAGAAAAAAACCTTTGGTTTAAATTTCACATCAGGGAGACATATTTATGGCTGAACTGAGAGCCTTTTGTCATTTGGATCGGATGCAACCACAGTTTGCATCTTTATTTGCGTCCCGTTGCCGCGGTTTCCTCTCCGTGGAAGGTATGGCCTCTTTATTTGTGGAGGTGGTCCCCGGCATTGAAATCAATCGCTTAACTGATATTGCCCTAAAAATTACAAGTTCTCTCCCGGGTGAAATGATTGTTGAGCGTCGTTACGGGATGCTGGAAATCCATTCCTTTGAGCAGGAAGAAGTGCTTCACGCCGGTCAGATGATTTTGGATGAACTGGATTCAAAAGTAGAAGATCGACTGGCGCCGGCTATTTTAACAACCAGCGTCATCAGCAAGGTTGATCCGTATCAGGCGGTGATTATCAACCGCAACAGCAGTGGAATGCTCATTTTAGGCGGTGATGATGTTTACCTTTTGGAAGTTACACCGGCTGCCTATTCTTCCATCGCAGCCAATGAAGCGGAAAAACACTGCAATATACGGCTGGTTGATATCCGGTTTTATGGAGCTGCCGGGCGGGTCTATATGGCAGGAAGCGAATCCGAAATTCAGGTGGCGGCAAAAAAAGTGATTGACACCCTGAACGGTCTTAAGGGGAGAAAACAATGATTGGAGGATTTAACCGATGCAACAGGCTTTGGGATTGATTGAAACAAGAGGGCTGGTGGCTGCCATTGAGGTTGCGGACGCAATGGTTAAAGCTGCCAACGTCAAACTGTTGGGCCGTCAGAAAGTCAAAGGCGGACTGGTATCTGTCATGATTTCCGGGGATGTGGGCGCTGTTAAAGCAGCCGTCGATGCAGGTTCGGTGGCCTGCGGGAAGGTGGGTGAGCTTGTTTCTGTCCATGTCATCCCCAGGCCAAGTGACGATATTGAGCATATTATTCCTAAAGGACCGCCAGAGGGAAAGCCGGCGGATAAGAAGAAAACACCAGCCCGGAAGCGGAAGCCAAAAAAAACATCATAAAAATCAGGAGAAGTAAGTGGCACCTGTTTTTATATTCATCGAAGATATCCAGAAGGCTCTAGATTCGGACAAAAAAGAAATCATGATTCCCCGGGAGGCGCGAATTTCAGCGGCTGCCCTCGATTTGATTAAGGACAATGACATCCGGATTCATTTTGTTGGCGATCAAAAGGATGATGCTTTAAAAGCGCCTGTCGATCCGACGCAGGAGACGCCGGCGTCTCCTGAGGTTGGCCGGATATCGGATGGAGAATTGGAAAAAGTTGTCGACCGGGTCATCAGACGAATCAAAGGGACCGAGGGTCAAGAATCCTCTGAAACCGTAAAAAAAGAAAGCGGACCGGCGGATGACGACCTGGTGATTTGCCGGTGCGAGGAGATTACCAAGGGAGAGATCAAGGAAGTGATCAAAAATGGGATGAAGACCCCAAATGGTATCAAGCGTATCACCCGGGCGGGGATGGGACTTTGTCAAGGACAGACATGCCAGCGGTTGGTGACGCAGATTCTGGCTACCGAGCTCGGTATCAATCCGACTGAGATCAAACCGACAACAGGGCGGGCGCCGGTCAGACCGGTTTCTCTGTCGGCTTTTTCGACTGGATAATGCAAAAAAATATTTCAACATTCCCCATAAACAGCAGGAGAACAGATGCCCAGTAAAGCAGATGTGGTTATTATCGGCGGAGGCGTTACGGGGAACGCCATTGCCTATAACTTGGCCAAAGAAGGACTAAAACCTGTCGTTATCGAGAAGTCGGATATCGGAGGAGAAGCCTCCGGTAGCACTGGCGGCGGTGTCCGTCAGTCGGCTCGGAATCTGAAAGAGATGCCTATGGCCATGGAAAGCATTCGCCTATATGGCCATCTCCATGAAGAATTGGGCATGGACGTTGAGTATGTCAGAGAAGGGAACCTTCGATTATGTACCAGTGAAGAAGAATTAGAGACCATGCGCACCTCTGTTGAAAATCAGAAATCGGTCGGGCTTGATCTGGAGATGATAGACCGAAAACAGGTTCTGGAAATCAATCCCTTTGTGGGCGAAAAAGTAATCGGTGCCGGCTACTGCCCCACAGATGGCCATGTGAACCCCTTCCTTGTCACCTATGCTTTTTTTAAAAAAGCAAAAAGTCTTGGTGCATTGTACCACACCCATGAGGAAGTGACCGACATAAGGCTGAGGAAGGGTAAAGTGGTTGCAGTCATTACCGATAAACAGGAGGTTGAAACTGATCTGGTGGTCAACGCCGCAGGGATAACCGGGCGAAAGGTCGCAAATATGGTTGGGATCGATCTGCCGATGCGGCCGGTTTTTACCGAAGCTTTGATAACCGAACCTTACCCACCTTTTTTCAAACAGATGATCGGACATGCCAAAGGACTTTTTTACGGCCGCCAGACGGTTCATGGTCCTTTTCTTTGGGGTGGCTTTGTCGGCACCGAAACGTTTATCCACCAAGGAGGCAAGCCCCTCTTCCACTTTATCGGTCCTGCCATTTCCCGGATGGTGATTGACTATTTCCCTATTCTTAAAGATTTCCATGTCATTCGCACATGGTCCGGACTCATCGCCCAGATGTCTGACGGGATACCGGTTCTTGGCCTGGTTGATGAAGTTCCCGGGTTTGTGTTCGCGACAGGATTCAGCGGGCATGGTTTTGGACTGGCGCCAATAATCGGCCGGCTCATTTCAGAATTAATTATGGATTGCGAAGCTTCTATTCCGATAAATGACTTCTGTTTTTCACGGTTTTACAGAGGCGGCGATCACGAATGCGCTTGTAAAGGAAACGCGGCCTGTACAACAGTTACCGCCATATGTCCCAACAAAAGGGAATGGCTGAAAAGTATATGAAAAGATGAGGGATTATGGTTGAGCTCAGGGCTTTTTCCTATATGGATGAATTGCAAAAACAGTTTGTCGGTTACATCAGCACAACTGCTCGGGGGTATTATCCGGTGGCCGGCCAGGCAGCATTATTTTTAGAAATTGCCCCCGGGATCGAGATCAATTCACTTACGGATGTGCTCATGAAAAAAACGAACGTTCGGCCCGGTGCCATGGTCGTGGAAAGGGTCTTCGGCATGTTGGAAGTGCATGCGGATTCTCCGGCGGACGTTCATATGGCAGGTGAAGTGGCATTGGATTATTTGGGGCTAAAGGAAAGCGACAGGCTAAAACCAAAAATATTGGCGACCGAAACCATAGAAAGAATACAGCCCTATATGAGTCAGATCGTCAACCGCTTTCGGGACGCCAGTATGGTTTTATCAGATGAAACCCTTTATATTTTAGAATGTGTTCCAGCCGGGTATGCCGGATATGCGGCCAATGAGGCTGAAAAAAAAACCGATATCAAGTTAGTCCACCTCACCGTATTTGGTGCCACCGGCCGGGTCTATTTGGCCGGAACCACCTCCAACATTCAAGCGGCGAAAGAGGTGGCTGAAAGTTCTTTATTGGCGTTGGATGGCAGGTGAAACCGGTAAATTCTTTTTGATTTTTTGCTTATGAATTCAGCTAAAAAAGATTTATTTGATAAAATTATCAGGGTCTATCCCAATCTTTCTCCCAAAAAAAAACGGGTGGCGGATTATATTATTAAAGATCATAAAAGACTTTTTCTGATGACCGCCAGAGAGATCGCTCAGGAATGCCGGGTCAGTGAGCCAACCATTATCCGGTTTACAAACGACCTCGGGTTTTCAGGATATCAGGAATTTGTTCAGTACATGAAGGGACTCCTCCATATCGAATTGACGGCGGTTGAAAGGCTGATAAAGGCCAGTCAGCAGTCAGACCAAATGAATACCCTCGATAAATACTGTCAAAATGCAATACGCAATCTTGAAAATTTACGAAGTTCGATCTCTGAAAAGGATCTGAAAAGAGTCGCCAGGGTCATACATAATGCTGAACGGGTATATGTTGTCGGGTATAGGGCGTCGACCACATTGGCCTTTTATTTCGGATATCTCCTCGGGAAAATTCTTGAAAATGTCTTCCTGGATACCTCCCTGTCCTGGAAACTCATGGATGAAATCGCGCGAAATGGCAGATCCGGTGTTATGTTTGTTATCGCTTTCCCCAGATATCCGCTGAAAGTTATTCGCCTTCTGGAATATGCCAAAAGATATCGGGTAAAAATCATCGGCCTCAGCGATACACCAAAATCCCCCATCATTGCTCTCTCAGATCAATATATCCTTATCGACCTTGAATCGGTCTCTTTTATAGATCCTTTTGCCCATATAATTACGTATCTTGGCGCCCTGATTCACGAAATTACCTTTTTAGATCGGCAGCAGGCCATGAAATATCTTTCCAGGTTTGACCATGCCGCAAAATCAGGGAAAGAATTCTTTACGGAGGAAAGCGCTGATTTGGAAGAGAAGCAGAAATTCGATCATTCACATCTCACATCGTTTTGGTCCGGTGATCACACACATCGACCGGGTTAAGAAACGGTGCTGAATCCCGAGGAGATCGGCATGCGTCTTGGTAAAGGACAAATCGAACAAATAGTTGAACAAGTCGTCAGAGGTCTGCAGCCAGAAGGCCCCAAACGGTTGGATTCTTCAGGGAGTTCTCCGGAATCTAGCAAGATAGTAGATGGTGTCTTCCAGGACATGGAAGCGTGTATCCAAGCCGCTTCCACAGCCCAAAAAAGACTGTTGGCCCTGCCGTTAACCGTTCGTCAGAAAATCATCCGAGCATTGCGCGCGATCGGCATCTCAAATGCCGAATCGTATGCCCGTTTGGAATTTGAAGAGACGAGATTGGGTAAGCTTGAAGATAACGTGAAAAAAAATCGATCCGCATGCGAAGTCCCGGGTATGGAGGATCTTTCTCCTGAGGTCTATACCGGTGATAAAGGGGTAACCATAATTGAACGAATTCCTTTTGGTGTGATTGCTTCGATAAATCCAATAACCAACGGCGCTCCGACGGTCCTGTATAATGCCATCATGATGTTATCGGGGGGAAACACAGTAGTGAATAACCCCCATCCCAGAACGCGGGGCGTGTCATCCAGGGTGATCAAGGATCTGAACAAGGCGGTCGTTGAGGCCGGCGGGCCACCGAACTCTATTTGCAGTCTTGAAGAACCATCGGTCGAGTCGGCTCAAAAGTTGATGACACATCCTGGTATAAGAATGATTGCGGTTACCGGCGGGCACGGGGTTGTGGCATTTGCCGCCCAGACCGGGAAACGGGTTATTGCCGGCGGACCTGGGAATCCACCGGTGGTGGTCGATGAAACCGCCGATCTGAAACGGGCTGCAAAGTCCATCATCGAAGGGGCTTCCTTCTCCAACTGTATTGCCTGCGCCAGTGAGAAAGAGATTTTTGTCGTTGAACCGGTGGCTGACCGGCTGAAGGAACTGCTCAAGGATTACGGCGCCTTCGAGATCACAGCGGCACAGGGTGAAGAATTGATCAAACATATATTTGCGGAAATCAGAGCACCCGGAGAACCGGGGGTCATCAACATGGATTTTATCGGCCAGTCACCCCAAACTATTTTAAAATCGATCGGCCTGGAAGTGGGTCCTGACGTAAAGATCGTCATTTTGGAAACCGATCGAAACCACCCCCTTGTTTGGACCGAACAGATCATGCCGGTTTTGCCGTTTATCCGTTGCCGGGATGCCGATGACGCCATAGGAGCAGCGATTGCCGCCGAACAGGGATACGGCCACACAATGGCCATTCATTCCAACAACCTGGAAAACATAAAAAAAATGGCCGGTATGGCGAAATGTGCCGCATTTGTTAAAAATGGATCCTGCGGTCTGGCAAGCGTTGGTATCTCCGGAGAGGGGTATATCTCATTTCATATTGCGACCAACGGTGAAGGACAGACTCGACCAAGGACTTTTACCCTGATTAGACGCTGTGTCCTCTCAAACGATTTTCGATATCGTTATGGCGCGGAGGTTCAGGGTCAATCGAAAACAGTATAGATGGTATGTTATGGATATTGATGAAAAGCAGATAGAACAGATCGTAGAGATGGTTCTGGAAAGATTATCTCCACCCGATCAGGAGATTTCTCCTGATCGGTCTTTTGGAAAAGAAGATGGTGTTTTTAGAGAAATGGAGGATGCGATCCATGCGGCGGTGACTGCACAAAAGCAATTGGTCGGTCTGTCCTTGGCCACACGTGAAAAAATTATTCAGGGCATTCGAGATGTTTGCTGGAACAATCGTGAAGAATATGGACGCATGGAGTTAGAGGAGACCGATATCGGAGCGAAGGAAGGAACTGTCCTGAAATTGGAAGTGGCGTGCGGTGTTCCGGGTCTTGAAGACTTGACGCCAGAGGTCTTTACGGGGGATCGGGGAATTACGGTTATTGAGAGAATCCCCGTCGGGGTCATTGCTTCTATCAACGCGGTAACCAATGCTGCGCCGAGCATCGTAAGCAACGCCATTCTGATGCTGGCGGGTGGCAACACGGTGGTCAACAACCCCCACCCCAAAACCAAAGTTATTTCCGCCCGCGTGGTTCGTGATATCAATCAAGTCGTCGCCGATTGTGGCGGGCCGCCCAACTGTGTGAACACCATCGAAAACCCGGACATCCCCTCTGCACAGCATCTGATGACCCACCCCCAGATCAATTTGATTGCGGTGACCGGCGGGCATCGGGTGGTTGAATTTGCAACTCAAACCGGCAAACGCGTCATCGCGGGCGGACCTGGGAATCCACCGGTGGTGGTCGATGAAACCGCCGATTTAGATAATGCCGCCCAGTGTATTGTTCGGGGTGCTTCTTTGAGCCATTGTACCCCTTGTTCCAGCGAAAAAGAAATTTTTGTTGTAAAAACTGTTGCCGACCAATTAAAGGATCTCCTCAAAACATACGGTGCATTCGAACTTACGGCTGAACAGGGCAGTGATCTGATTAAAGAGATATTCAAAGAGATTCGACCCGGCAGAGGCCCCAGCGTAATCAATATGGATTATATCGGCAAGCCCCCTCAAGTAATTTTGAAAAGGGCGATCGGACTGGAGATCCCGCCGGACACAAAAATTGCTATTTTGGAAACCGACAAGGAACACCCGCTCATCTGGACCGAGCAGATCATGCCGATTCTGCCGTTTGTTCGATGCCAGGATGCGGATGAAGCCATGGACATGGGAGTTGCGGCCGAACAGGGGATGCGGCACACCATTGTTTTTCACTCCAACGATTTAAGAAATCTCACACGGATGGCGAGCATAGCCGATGCCTCCCAGTTTATCAAAAACGGGTCATCCATTGCAGGCCTCGGCGTTGAGGGAGAGGGATTCAAATCTCTGCACATCGCCACCGGCGGGGAAGGATTGACACGTTCAAGGACCTTTACGCTGGTCAGACGGTGTATCCTCACCGATGATTTTCGATATCGGTTTGGGTCATCATGACCGTTAATTCCAAAACTGGGAATCGAATGGCATGGACTTAATGAAGAGAGAAAATTTTTCATCCGGCGCACCTTTGGAAGAAAAAATTGGATACAGCCGGACCGTGAAAATCGGAAATTTTGTATTTGTAGGCGGTACAACCACCACCAATTCAAAAGGGATAGTGGAGGGTGAAGGGGATGCCTACCTTCAGACCAAGATCATACTTGAGAAGATCGAAAAGGCGCTGGAAAAGGCAGGTGCCAGACTTTCAGAAGTATACCGGGTTCGCATATATGTTACCGATATCAGTCGTTCTAAGGAATATATGCGGGCCTATTCCGAATTTTTCAAAAAGATCAAGCCGGTTACCATTTTGGTAGAAGTGAAAGCCTTTGTGCGGCCCGCCCATCTGGTGGAGATCGAAGCCGATGCCATTATCGGCTCATATCTTGTGCGCAAATAAGAACTCAAGTTTTGCATCTGATATTTTGACGAAAGCCGCATCAAGCGTATACCTTGGAAGGCCGATGAAACTCCTTGATCCTACAGAAATAAAGGGTTTACACTTGCTCAACCGTTTTATCCGTTCTGCCACATGGGAGGGATTGGCCGACGGGGATGGCGCTTGTACACCTGAACTGGTGGATTTGATGGTCAAACTTGTCAAAGGGGGTGTTGGTTTGATCATTACCGGTCACACCTATGTCTCTTCAGCCGGGCAGGCCACCCCTTGGCAGCTGGGCCTTTACAAAGACAGCCTCATTGAGGGTCTAAAAGAAATGACCGAGGCTGTCCATTACGAAGGCGGCAAAATCATTCTCCAGCTGGCCCACGGCGGTCTCATGGCCAGATCCAAATTGACCGGCACTGCCCCTCAAGGGCCCTCTCCTGAAAAAGGTCAGGATAATGATCCGGGTCGGGGAATGACCGTGGATGAAATTGAGGAAACGATAGCGGCATTTGGTCAGGCGGCCAGACGGGCAAAAGCAGCAGGCTTTGACGGTGTTCAGATCCATTCAGCCCATGGGTATCTTCTCAATCAGTTTCTCTCACCCGCCTTCAACCTACGGGAGGACAAATACGGGGGATCAGTAGAGAATCGCGCCAGAGCGCTTTTGGAAGTCTACCATAGCATCCGGCGAACGGTGGGCCGTTATTACCCGATCTTGGTCAAGATCAACTCCGAAGATTTTGTGGAGAGGGGTCTAATCTTAAGCGATGTTATTCGTATTGCTGCCCTGCTGGACAGCGCGGGTGTGGATGCAATTGAAGTGAGCGGCGGAACCTTTGTGTCGGGGCAATTGGGTCCCTGTCGGAACAAAATCATCTTTGAACGGGATCAGGCTTACTTTCGGAAGGCAGCCCGATTGCTAAGGGCGGCAATTAAGGCGCCGGTGATCCTGGTTGGGGGTATCCGTTCGTATCTTTTGGCGGAACGGCTAATGGTTGAAGGAGTAGCCGATTATATTTCCTTGTGCCGGCCGTTTATTCGCGAACCCGGTTTAATCAAACGGTGGGTGTCAGGCGATCTTCGAAACGCCACATGTATTTCATGTAACGCGTGTTTCGGTCCGGCCATGTCCGGTAAAGGCATTTATTGTGTGGAGGATAGAAAAACAGAGGGCGGATTCCGGTGATAAACTGATTGCAGAAGCCCAGGGCCCTGGATATCAAACGGAGATAAGCCTGTTGACACATTTTTTTTTGGTGTACTATGATAAACATAGAATAGTATGAGGGAGGTGATAAATAAGATTATAACTGTGATAATACCGGAGGCCGAGAGTCGGCAGCCCGGAAAGACCGTCAATAATGAACCATTTAGCTCAAAAACGGGCGTACCAAAAAAAGGGGGACGTATGAAACTAAAAAAAATCGCTTGGTTATTTACAGCAGTACTGGTTACCTTTTTTGTGGCTTCTTTAACCGTTGGACATTTAACGGCGGAAGCTGCTCAGAAGGTGTACAAGATGAGGATACAGTCAGCCTGGCCGCGGGCCGACATCTCCATGCAATTATTAGAAAAATTTGCGGCCGCTGCAGACAAAAGAAGTAACGGGCAGATAAAAATCCAGGTGTTTGCTGCACCGGAGATCGTCCCGGGCGAACAGACCCTTGAGGCGACAAAGAAGGGAACCCTGGATATGCTCCACAGTATCGGGGCATATTGGGGCGGAACCACACCCATCGGTGAAATCGAGTTCGGCCTGCCCCTAATGTGGGCCATGCCGCTTGGAAAAACGGTCAAGGAGAATTCGGAGATTGTTCGAGATTTTTTCCTTAGCAGTGGGTTCGCGGAACTGCTCCGCAAGGAATACGCCAAACAGGGTGTTTACTGGCTGGATATGCACTCTTATGGTGAGCTTTTTACCCTTGCCAGGGAACCGATCACCAGTTGTGAAGATATGCAAGGGAAAAAGTTCAGGGCAGAAGGCGCCTGGACAGACTTTTACAATAATATGGGCGCCCGCGGCACTTTTGTGGATGGCGGGGAGGCCTATATGGCATTGAGCAAGGGTGTTATCGATACAACCCAGTGGGATGTCAGTGCTGTTACAGGTATGAATATACATGAAGTGGCTCCGTATCGAATTATGGGTGGAGGGAATGATGTGGTTCCCGGACACATACTGATCAACCTGAAGAAGTGGGAGTCTCTGCCGGATAACCTAAAGGCGGCGCTTAAAGGTGCGGCCAAGGATTATTTTGATGCGCTGAACGATATTTACATGGAAGAAATGAAGAAGGTTGATGAGTTGGTGAAGCAAGGCAAAGTCAAACTGAGCTATTTTGATGATGCTTGCATAAAAAAACATGAAGAAGTTGCCGTGAAATTGTGGGATGAAATCGCCAAAAGAGACCCGTCGGCCGTAAAGGCGGTCGAATTGGTCAAAGAGTGGAGAAAAACACTGAAATAAGGGTAGACGTTCACGGGTTCGGGGTTTACCATAACCCTGAACCTCTAAACCTTTAAACCCTTAAACGCTTACTAAATTTGCAGAGAAGGCCTTGAAGATGGCCAAGGGAATCAAGCTTCTTTTTAATCTAGTTGATGTTTTTACTCAAAAAACCAGCAAGCCGGCCAGCCTTTTGGTTTTTTTTATGATGGTCGTCACTGCAACGGAGGTTATCGCACGGTATGTGTTTAACAACCCAACCAACTGGGCTTGGCCGGTCAACAAACAACTTTTTGGTTTATTTATACTTTTTGCAGGCGTTTATACCACCTCTAAAAGCGGTCATATCCGGATCGAAATTTTATATGATCATTTCCCGCCCAGGATTCAATACATCGTAAGATTGATTTCCCTGGCAGCATTAATCTGCTTTATGGGTGTTCTTGTTTGGCAGGGGTCCTGGATGGGCTGGAACGCATGGGTGGTTAAAGAACTGTCTGCACACGCATTCCGTATCCCTCTGTATCCTTTTAAATTGCTTATTCCGGTATTTGCCTTTCTTTTCCTGGTTCAGGGAATCGCCGTTTTTATCAAAGGCGAGGATTGATATTTTTTAACGGAGGTCCATGAGCACCGAACTGGTGACCGTCATACTGTTTGGAGGGCTTATATGTCTTTTGACCCTCGGTGTGCCGGTTGTCTTTGCCCTTGCCAGCATCAGCATATTCGTTGCTTATATACTGGGGGGGGCCAATGACCTCTTTATAGTCGCTACGACAACCTACCGGCAAATAACCGAATACAGTTTAATGAGCATTCCCTTGTTCCTTCTCATGGGGAATTTTTTGCTTCACTCCGGCATATCCGATCGTCTTTTCAAGGCCCTCAACTACTGGTTGACTGGGGTAAGAGGGGGTTTAGCAATCGTTTCGGTCGGTGTATGTGTTGCTCTGGCCATGTGCGGGGGCTTTGGCCCCGGTATCCTGATGATGGGTCTGATTGCCGTACCCGCCATGCTCAAAAGTGGTTACGACAAATCCCTGGCCCTTGGAAGTGT
Organism: Desulfobacterales bacterium; assembly: GCA_011049715.1. Lineage (GTDB taxonomy): Bacteria > Desulfobacterota > Desulfobacteria > Desulfobacterales > UBA2156 > UBA2156. Next base: position 6,726 of record DRHF01000337.1, on the reverse strand, counting down.
TATGGCCGGCGGGGTGCTGGGAGCAATTATCCCTCCCAGTATCATCATGATCGTTTTTGCTTTTATTACACGACTCTCAATCGGCAGGCTTTTTTTTGGGGGGGCGATTCCGGGCTTTATCACCGCATCACTTTATATTTTTTACATTTCCATAAGGTGTTATTTCCAACCACAACTGGCCCCTAGGGTCGCCGAGGATGTCACCTGGAAGCTGAGGATGATTTCACTCAAGGAAATTATCCTTCCGGCAATGTTAATTTTTATGGTACTGGGAGCGATTTTCTTCGGAGTTGCCACTCCTTCGGAGGCAGCAGGGGTGGGTGCATCGGGTGCTTTTTTGATCTGTATTATTTATCGCAGTTTTACGAGAAAAGTGTTGCTCGATTCATGTCTTGAGACCATGAAGATCAGCGGTATGGCGCTGTGGATTCTGGTGGCAGCCACTCTTTTCGGGGTAGTTTATACGATGGCAGGAGCGCAAACACTCGTCATGGAAATTGTGGAGAGCCTGCAAGTAAACCGTTGGTTCATCCTTATAGCGATGCAAGTCATCCTGCTCGTCTTTGGCGCCTTCATGGACGATTATGCAGTCATAACCATATGTGCCCCAATCTTCCTTCCCATTGCCCGCCATCTGGGTTTTGATCCCATATGGTTTGCAATTGTCTTTATCCTCAACATGCAGGCAGCTTACCTGACCCCTCCGTTTGGTTGGGCCCTCATTTTGATGAAAGGGGTTGCACCACCGGAAATACACACCAAGGACATATGGCGATCGATTCCGCCATTTGTTGCCATGCAATTGCTTGTATTGATATTGACCATGCTATTTCCCCAGTTGGTGCTTTGGCTTCCTGACAAAATGCTGTAATCCATGACAAATTAAAGTGTTGCAAGGAAAGGAGACGGACATGGCGGTACCATTCGTGCACCCATACATACCGAATTCAGTACCTGAGGTGATGAAACAAATGATGCAGGAAATCGGTATCGATGATATCGATGATCTTTTTAAGGATCTTCCCTTCAGATCAGATCCAATCAATCTGCCAGACCCTATGAGCGAGTATGAACTCAGGCGGTACGTCGCAGAGATCCTTTCGAAAAACAATGACCAGTTGCTGGTGTTTTGCGGGGCCGGCTGCTGGCCCCATTATGTACCGGCTGTTGTGGATGAAATTATCAACCGGACAGAATTCAAAACTGCTTACCTCGGCCTACCTGAACCGGAAAAAGGTAAGATGCAGGCTCTTTTTGAATTTCAAAGCATGATGGCTGAAATGGTCGGCATGGACGTGGTCATCAACTCGGTCTATGACTGGTCCACCGCTGCCGGTGAGGCAGCCAACATGGCCAGACGCCTGACCGGCCGTGGTCAGATCCTCGTACCCGCCAACATCAGCCCGGACAGACTGGATGTGATGAAAACCTATACCGAATGGAGCGGTGCCCGGATTCAAACAGTTGCTTTCGACCCCAAAAGGGGCACACTCGATTTGAGCGAACTGGAACGGTCGACGGGCCCTGATACGGCGGCGGTCTATATTGAAAACCCGAGCTATCTTGGTGTCATAGAAGACCAGGTGGATGTAATCGCAAAAATTGCCCATAACGCCGGGGCGGTCTTTGCAGTCGGTGTGGATGCGTCGTCACTCGGTATTTTAGAGCCGCCCGGGGAGTACGGGGCAGATATCGTTGTCGGTGAAGCCCAGCCATTTGGATTACACATGAATTTCGGGGGCAATTCCTTGGGAATATTTGGCTGCAAGGATGATCCGGAATATCTGGAACAGCTCCCCGGTTACGTCGGTGCGGTGGCCCCGACTGTTGACGGGCAGGGCAAAGGGTATTTGGACACCCTGTGGGATAGGCGACACTTCTTTGTCCAACGTGAAAACGCAACCTCTCTGATCGGCTCTTCCAGCAATCTATGCGCCATCGGCGCAGCCGTTTATATGGCGCTTATGGGACCCCAGGGAATGGGTGAACTGAGCGAAGCGATTACCGCCAGGACCCAACTATGCCATCAATCGCATCGGCCAAATCGAGGGTCTGAAGACGCCGGTCTTGAATGGGGCCCATTTCAAAGAATTTGTTGTTAATTTCGATAAGCTCAACGTTGAAGTTGCAACGGTCAACAAAGTCCTTTATCGAAAATATGCCATTGTCGGCGGTAAGGATTTATCCGGGGAAGTCCCGGAAATGGGAAAGAGTGCTCTTTATTGCGTTACTGAAACCCACATGCTGGAAGACATTGAACGGCTGATCACCGCTCTGGGGGAAATTGCGAAGGGAGGTCGGCGCTGATGTATAGACAAGCCAGATACGATGAGCCCTGCATTTTTGAGATGGGGCGTAATGGAACCAGGGGCCATTTTGTGCCCAAAGTGGAGAAAAAAATCAGGGATACAGCCGGTGACGGATGGTCGTATATCCCGAAGAACATGCGCCGAAAGCAAGCGCCGGATATTCCGGAGCTTTCTGAAGTGGAGGTGATGCGGCATTTTTTTCGTCTATCCCAGGAAAGCACCTGTGTGGACAGCGGATTCAACGCCGAAGGGACCTGCACCATGAAGTATAACCCCAAAGTCAATGAGGTTCTGGCCGGATCATCAAAGGTGGCCGAACTTCATCCGCTCCAGGATGGGGAAAGCGTCCAGGGGATGCTTGAGATATTATACCGGCTCGGTGAATGCTTTAAGGCCATCAGCGGATTTGATGCAGTCAGTTTTCAGCCGCCGTCAGGGACCCTGTCCGAATTCACGGAGTGTTTGATTATCGCCGCCTATCATAAACACAAAGGCAACCTCCACAAGACCGACTTGATCGTGCCTTACACCTCCCACGGCACCAATGCCGTATCTGCCAAGATGGCAGGATTTAATGTGGTTACCATCGATCAGACAGATGACGGCAATCTGGACCTTGAAGCTTTAAAGGTTGCGGTAACGGACCGGACGGCCGGTATGATTCAGACCAACCCGACCTCGCTGAGCGTTTTTGATCCGAATCTGATGACAATGGCGGACATGATTCATGAAGCGGGCGGTATTTTTGCATATGATGCGGCCAACACCAATTCGATTATGGGCCGTATCAAACCTAGGGACTTAAAGTTCGATCTGGTCCACTACAATCTGCATAAAGCCTTTTCCAGTCCCCATGGCGGTTATGGACCCGGTATGGGGGTGGTGGTTGTTTCCGAGAGACTGGCACCCTTTTTACCCTCACCGGTTGTGGCTTTGGAAGGGGAACACTACTTCTTTGATTTTGATCGCCCGCTGAGCATCGGCCGGATAAAACAGTTTTACGGAAACGTGCCGAACGCGATCAGGGGGTATGCCTGGATTCTGGCCATGGGCTCCGAGGGTATCGCTGCGGCCAGCGATATAGCTGTATTGAACAACAATTATCTTTTCCACAAATTAAAGGAGATTCGAGGCATTACTGTTCCGATGGCGGCGGGCAGAACCCGTATGGAGGAAACGGTCTACAGCTTAAAGGAGATGTTAAACGAAACCGGAATCGACGCTCACCATTTTGTTTTGCGTATCGCCGATTTCGGTCCCAACAGTACCTTCGCCCTTGGATATCCGCCTTATATAGAGGAGCCATGGGTCATCGAGCCCACTGAAAGTCTGGACAAGGACGAGATCGATAGCTTCATTGAGATCGTCCGTCGTGTGGCTGATGAGGCCTATGAAAACCCTGAAGTGATATTGAGCGCACCGCAAAATTGCGCTGTAGGAGAGATAGATATGGCTGCTTCGGAAGACCCCGAAACCATGGCTTTGACCTGGCGCATGTACCGGAAAAAAGGGCTTAAGTTCTAGGTTTGAGTTGCAACGTATGACATCCGCCGGAAAAAGAGTCGGTCTGATTGTCAACCCCATTGCAGGCATGGGCGGTAGAGTTGGGCTCAAGGGGAGCGACGGCGAGGAAACCCTCCGCCGGGCCCGGGAGTTAGGTGCAACACCTTCGGCACCGGGCAGAGCCCTGACGACACTTTTGGGTCTCGGTCCTCTCATCAATGAAATTGAGCTGGTTACCTTTCCTGATGAGATGGGCGAGACAGAAGCACGGGAAGCCGGATTCGAGCCCCGCGTCATCGGCTCTATTCAGGTCGGCAGAACCACAGCAAAAGACACGCTACGGGCCGGTGGGGAGATGTCCACTCTGGGTGTTGATCTATTGCTTTTCGCCGGCGGAGACGGCACGGCAAGGGATGTCTATCAGGCCGTCGGCCTCAGCATGCCGGTGGTGGGTATCCCGGCCGGTGTCAAAATCCATTCCGGTGTCTATGCCATCAATCCTGCCCGTGCTGCTGTCCTTGCGATGATGTATTTACGCGGCCAGGTCAGGGCATTGGGCGAATTTGAGGTCATGGACATCGACGAAACCGCTTTTCGTCAGGGGCGGGTTTCGACCCGACTTTACGGCTATCTTAAGGTACCTTTGGAAAGACGATTTATCCAAGGCGCTAAGGCTGCTTCCGTCACAGGCAATCATGAGATCTTCGCAATGCAATCCATCGCCGAGCAGATCGTAGAAACCATGGACGCGGGCTGTCTGTATATCATCGGCTCAGGTACAACGCCACGGGCAATCATGGAACGGCTCGGTTTAAAAAACACCCTCTTGGGTGTTGATGCCGTCTTGAATGGCAAACTGGTGGCGTTTGATCTGAACGAAGCCCAACTTATGGAACTAATTGAAGAGGAAAAGGCCAAGATCATCATCACGCCTATCGGTGGACAAGGTTACGTATTTGGAAGAGGAAATCAGCAATTGAGCCCCGGCGTCATCAAAAAAATCGGAGCAGAAAACGTTATCGTTGTGGCAACCCGAAACAAGCTTACTTCGCTGGAGCGAAGACCGCTTCTGGTGGACACGGGTGATAAAGAGGTAGATAAGATGCTGAAAGGGTACGTGAAGGTCGTCACCGGATATAGGGAAGAAATGGTCTATAAAATCTCTTACTAGGTACATATGTTCAAGAATTTATCAGGAGGGACCCGGTGCCTAAAAAGAAGAAAAAACCGGTAGCCCCATATATGGCCGTAGGTCTATCCACAGTCGTCTATGGAATTGCCGATCGAAAACATATCAAAATCAATTTGGCTACCATTGAAGAAAATATTCACGCAGCGGTGTCTATGGTCAACATCAATATGCCGGTCAGACTGATCGCATTGGCGGAAGGTGCGATGACCGGTTTTACCGATGAAGCCTTTGATTTGTCCCATACTGCTGCGGCAAACGACCTGTTTATCGACATTCCAGGGGAAGAGACTGAATTCCTCGGGGTGCTGGCCAAGCTCTATGACACTTATATTGTTGTTCAGTGTAAAGCCCGCTGGCCCGAAGTAATGCCCAATCGTTACTTCAATACCCTGTTTATCCTTTCACCTACCGGTGAAATCGTACACAAGGCCGCCAAAAACCACATATGGTGCCGGGAGCGATCCTGTACGCCCCACGATGTTTATGATCGGTGGGTTGAACTTTTCGGGGATGGTATCGATGCCTTTTATCCGGTATTAAAGACCGATGACATTGGAAATATCGGCACCATTTGCTGCAGCGACGGTGAATACCCAGAAGCGGTTAGAGCGTTGGCACTAAATGGTGCTGAAGTGGTTTATCGCCCAAGTGAAGCAATGCCGATGACCGGAAACTCATACCCGGGCGGGGGCGGCTGGATGATCCAGAACCGGGGCCATGCGCAGTTTAACAGCCTGTATATGATTTGTCCGAATGTCGGGCCTGTGTTTCTCCATCCAAAGATGAAACATCCCATTGATATTGCCGGCGGAAATTCCCACATGGTCGATTATTATGGTAACATCATTTCGTATTCCGCTTCGGGCTATAACACTATGGTGGCGGCAATTATTGACATTGAGGCGCTTCGGCAGTTTAGGGTCATGAACCTCAACAGCAACTGGATGAAGGATTTAAGAACGGAGATATTCAAAAAAATGTATGAACAACCGATTCATCCAAAGAATCTGTGGATGGACCAAGATCCGCAGCCCCATGAAAAGGTGGATGAAATTTACAGGGATAACATCCGTTCTCTGATTAAACGGGGTTCATTTACAGAACCCGGCACTCATTTTCGCGGGGCTTATTATCAATCCGGCGCTTCATCTCCGGATGAGGAAAATTGGGAAAACATGAAACTGCTCTGGGATGGATGGATGGAAGATGAAGATCAATAAAAAATCAAGATCCGATTGCCTTCATCGCAGTGGCTTCCATTTAGCGAACCTTAAAGCCATGATCCTTTTGCCAATCAGGTCCAAATTTTTTCTCGCAATAATCCGCCAGCCTGTCAAACCATCTCCACCAGAAGTTTTCCCCTTTTTCTTTGGCTTCCAAAATATCATTTAAAAACATAGTGATATGGGTCATCTCTTCTTTGGGTACAAACGATGCAGCGCCCTCATCATATGACATTTTTATATTTTCAGGTGTCACTGCATAGGCGGTCAGCATCACACCTATCACCTTTTTCTTGTTGCATATTTTTAATAATTCGTATCCCTCGACCCCCATGATGTCCAGAATCGCGATATCAAAATATTGGCTTTCGAGGAGCGTCTTGGCTTGATCAAAAGTAGAAGCCGTTTTCACCACACAAATGGTCAATAGATCCGCAAGTGTTTCCAAAACATCGGGTTCGTCATCGACAATGAGAATTCTTTTCCCCTCTAACAGATG
>DRHF01000336.1 GCA_011049715.1 Desulfobacterales bacterium | reverse complement strand
AGCGTATCTTCCGGCATGGAATATCTGTATGCATGAAACCGCCCCATTTTCCTTAATTCCACTGGCCAATCTAGTCAGCCCGGGAAGATAGTTGTCATGATATATTCTTATGCCGTATGCTGTAGTGTTGTCGCTGTTAGGAGATACCGATGAGGCCTCGACAACCACCAAAGCTGTCCCCGCGTCGGCCCTTCTGGCATAATGGTCGATTGTGGCCTGTGAAACAGTGCCGTCCTGATTGGCTTGTCCTACATAAAGGGGCGCCTGAGTTATCCTGTTTTTTAACGTAATACCGCCAACCACAATTGGGTTAAACAAATTAGAATACATACTTTTTCCTCCTCATTTGCAGATATTCATTTGTCAAAACTTCTTTTTTACTTCTCTTCTTCACCCCAGGCACGGTGAATGTTTGCCGCGGGTATATGTACCAAATGACACTTATAACAACTCTCTATCCCCGCTCTGTTCAAGGTTTTAGAAACATTTTCAACATCTGGCTGAGTCTCATTAAGCTCGTCCGCTACTTTTGAAAGTAGATTTAAGACATCAGAGCTGGTATAATATTTGCGTTTATCATCTTTTCCATGACATTCTTTACATCCTTCATTTAAGCCCTCCACCATTTTTTGAAAATTGTTTAATGCTGCTTTTGTCTTGTCAAATTTGCCCTCTGCTTTTTCCTCTGAAAGGTAAGTATTTGTTGCAAAAAACGAATTCTCGAGTCCATACATATAATCCTCCCAACTGAGTGATTTGCCACTTACTGGATCGGCGATCGTTATTTTATCAAAATCTTTCCAGTGATACTTATACCACACTCCAGGACGGTGCTCTTGATGGCAATTGGCACAAGTTTTTCCAACACCCGCCATGGCCGGACCGATTTTCTTGGGGTCGCCACTTTCAAGTGCTTTTTCAAGATTGTCCAAAGGCTCAGAAGGAAAATGCTTTGACCATTCAGGAACCATTTTCGACAGTTTAAGATATTCTTCTTTGAAAGCTGTGAAATATACCTTGGCTCTATCCATGTTCCCATCCTTTAAATGAGTTCCCATCCCACCCATGGGGCCAAGAATACCGAACATAGCCATTAAATAACCTGACGGTTCCTTCTCATAGTATTGATCTAAGGATTTTGGGGGCAACTTCATTTTATAAACCCCATGTTCTTTCTGCTCGTTGGCTGAGGTTGAATTGTATCCATGTAAACCGAAGATTAGAAATATGGATAAAAAGGAAAGAAAAAAGGAAATTTCTAATATTGTCTTATAGGATCTTGCTTTCATTTTTTTTCTTCCTTATTTTGTTCATATATATTGAGATAAACAAAGGTATCGAAATCAATGAATTTATTGCATATACCAAATTGATACATGCAACTTATCGGATTTTTGCATCTGGTGTCAAACCGCAGACCCGAAAAATGGGGGTTTTGGTAAATAAAAGGGATAAATTCATCTGCCTGGACTCACTCCATCAACCTGAGATTAAAATCAAGTATCTCAGGAATTTTCAGAATTGATATGTACAGTTTTGTCTGGAATATCTGCACAAAATAAGGGGCTAAGATAGTTGGTTTTTATAGCAAATATCGCAGGGAGAGATAACGCCATGATGAGAGGTGTGAGACCCTCCGATGAATTTGGTAAATGAAATGGATATAAAATCTATGGTAAGCTATGGAAAAAGCGTGAGGTCTCACATCCTTCTCGATTCTTTTGTTGGGCAATTCTCAGGCATTTCTCTCCTTTATTATTTATTTGATTTCTTGTCGTAATCTCCCTGGTAAAATCCCTTCCAAATTTCATCCAACCTACCCTTTTGCTTGAGTTGTTGATACCCTTTATTGAACAGGTTCATCCGACGGGCACTTTTTTCTGATTTCTTTGGAAAAAGGACATGATATTCCCAAACCTTATCCAATGATTCGTTAATATAATGAGCAATCAGCTTTTGTTGTTCAGGGGGAAATTCTTTGCGAAGCACAGCGTACGCTGCTATTTTCGTACCACGCATTGCATGAATTCTCTTTAAAATCAGTTTTCCAAAATTTGCCTTGTAGGTTTGCGCTCTCTCCAACTTTATAATTTTATTCTTCGCCGCTTCTTCCATTAGGGGATAAGCCGAACCAGCGTTACCCCCTATTTTCAGCCCTCTGAGATCTTCCACAGTAGACCAGGAAAAGGGACGGCTTTTTAAATGGAACATAATGTCTGAGTCTTCTAGAACGGCAACACTATAAAGAAAAATTTTGTCTCTTTCTTTCGTACGTCCCCAAATTACTGAGGCATCCCATCTTCCAGTCGCTGCGTTCTGGTAGGCCCGTTTCCATGGGAAGAAGCCATATTTTACTTTGATACCTACCTCAGCAAAAGCTTCTGTAACAATGTGAGAGGCAACTCCATAATGGGGAAAATTTTTAGACAAGAAAGGCTCCCATTCACCATTTGTAATATTAATGACTTCTTCTGCCACTAGATTATTGGCATTCAAGAACACAAACAAGAATGCAACAATAACAAATCTGATCAGTTTCATACATCCTTCTTTTCATTATAATTGATCCAACAAGTGATTATACAGACCTGGATAACTTTGCAAAAGCAATGATATTCATCAAAATACGCGACATCGTGTCGCAACTGAGATACTATGAGATAATCAACAGGGTGGGAAAACCTGTGATATCATAATAATTTTGATGATATCTCAACAATTTTTTAGCTCCAAAAAGTTGTAGTTTGTATGGAATATCTGCACAAAACAAATGCCTGAAATAGTCAGTTTTTACAGCAGTAGTTGTAAATCTGGCATTAACCTTTTGGCGATCGGCTGCGCCCAGGATACACTAGCGTATTGAGCTACAGCTTCATCGGCTTTTTTTACAGCATATAAAGTGCCATGACCAAGATTAACACACAAACTAGATTTTTACTGCAATGTAAGCAATCAAAAGGCCGCTGATAACACCAATAAGAATAGGCGTGGCAGTTGACAACCAACTTAACGTTCTTAAAAGCTTTTCACCTTCGATAGTAAGTGCAATATCTTTAATTTGATAGAGTTTTTCACCTGCTTCATCGGTTTTATTCATTGCGTAATCCCACCTTATGTAGCCTTCTTCTACAAGAGAATGAATTTGCCGAATGAAATTACCAGGCTCATGATCAGTTAAATCTACTTCTTTAAAGGTAAGGATGAAGTATTTCTTTGGGATATATGTGCTAGCAAATTCTAGTGCTTCCTTTTGAGGCCATTTGCTTAACAACAATTTTAAATATGCCATGAGATTATGCATTGTCTTTTACCACAGTAAAAATTAACATTAATATAAAATGGAAAACATGTTATCAAATCAATAGCAAACTGTCAATATCCCAAAAACAACACTGGCAAGACCCCTCATACAGAACTAAAATAGAAAAAGAATTAGAAAAAGAACGTAGCATGATAAAAAAAGTCGCCTAAAGTGCTATGACCAAGATCCAATCTTCCATTTTTTAAGTTTAAGATACAATTTGATCTGACAAAACGCTGAGTTGAGATACGGAATGGATATATCAGGTTTTCTGGAGGATGAAAAACTGAGGTATGTATGGAGTGACTGAAATTTTGAAAGGACCGATTTATTGCAGATACATTGGTATCGGTACGTTAGTTATTCTGGCAATCCCACCTTGCGCAAGGCGTCGATTAGACGGTTTGAAGCCGGCTCCAAGGGAACCACCCTAATCTTTTGTACAGTGACACACGCATATTTTAAAGTGTGCTCGTGGAACACTTGGAGATACCTTCTCTCCTCAGTGATTTTCAGCCTATTGATAAGAGGGATCTCTTTCTTTCAGGCTTCTTAGCACGTCCGCTGCCAATTCTTTTACGTGATCGTTCTCGTCTGATAGAGCGTCGGTTAAAACTTGAACGGCCCACTCGTTACCAATTTCACCCAGTGCATGTATAGCGGAGATCCTGACCATTGAATCTGTATCTATCACAGCTTGGACCAAAACATCTATGGCTCTTTCGTCTCTAAGAATTCCAAGCTCATCTACTGCCATTGCTCTGACTCCGGCATCTTCGCTTTTATGAAAAATTTCGGTGAGTCGATCGAATGTATTCTCATCTTCCGGACGGCTCAAAACATCCATAATTTCATCCCTTTGAAAATTTTCAAGAAGCTCCTGGGATTGTGAGATCTGTTGTTCAAAAGCTCTTTCCTGGGTTTCTTCCTTTTTTTGTAATTTTTTATCTGTCTTTGGATAGATGAGAACCTTTGTTAAAGCCGTTCTCACATCTTTGGAATTTGGCGAGTTGTAAATGAAAATGAATGCAAAGTCCCGGATTAATCTTTTAATGCCTTCATCCGAAACATGGTCTGAAAAATCAGCTGAAACGGGAATTTCTGTCGATGCGTAGGAGATAATTTCAATACCTGTTTGTTTGGAAATTTCCTTTAATACTTCCTTCAAAGTAAGATTATTCACCCTCACAGTTAACAGATTATCTCTAAACTGGACCACAAGCGGGGCGCTTTTGGCGCTGTATTCACTTGATACACTGCCAGAAGGTAGATTTAGAGTTAGGAAAAGAAGAATACATGTAGAATAAAAACCCCTTAACATAGTCCGCTATCCCTCATTACACTCTTTATTAGCGAGTGTCAGTCTTCTTTTTATTCATTGTTTGGTACTGGCCAGTCTAATTGTCTCCAACTTGTCAACACGCTGCATCAAAGATTCCATATGCTCAGCAATTAATTTGAGTTGCTTGTTTTCATTCTTAAGACGATCAATTTGTTTCTGTTGCTCCTTGACTGCCTCCACAAGCACAGCCGTCAATTTCTGGTACTCGATCGATTTAAATCCATACTGATCGTTGCTGACAAGTTGGGGGAAAACTTTTTCTACGTCTTGTGCGATGAGTCCAATATCTCGGCTTTTATCAGAAGAGATTTCTGGAAGATTGTTAGAGCGCCAGAGGTAAGTCTTACCTTCCAACTTCAGAATTGATGGAAGGGCATTAGTGAGTGGTTTAATATCCTTCTTTAGGCGACTATCAGACGTCGTGACAAATCCCGTGGCGTGAACCACACCGTTCACAGTCAGAACCTTTGTTGCGAAATTGCCATAAATCAATGGTGTTGTGGTTTGACTGTTCGCTATGACCAATTGATTGCTTTTGTTAGAATACCAAGTGTTGCTCCCTGCATTGGACCCGATAAATACATTGCGAAAACCTCCATAATTGTAGTAGCCAGCCCTATTCCCAAGGGCAGTGTTCTGATAGCCCGTGGTGTTCAAGCGTAAGGACCGCGCACCCATACCGGTGTTATAACCGCCTGTGGTGTTGACTAGTAGGGATTCATAACCCACACTGGCGTTCATTTTGCCTGTGGTGTTTGCGTTTAGGGAGTCCGCACCCATACCGGTGTTATAACCGCCTGTGGTGTTTTGGGATAGGGAGTCCGCACCCACACCGGTGTTATAATTGCCTGTGGTGTTCTGCCATAGAGAGTAGCTACCCACACCGGTGTTCTTACGGCCTGTGGTGTTGTAGTATAGGGAGCTCGTACCCACACCGGAGTTATCGATGCCTGTGGTGTTTTGGGATAGGGAGTGGCTACCCACACCGGTGTTATGATTGCCTGTGGTGTTGCGGTATAGGGAGTGGCTACCCACACCGGTGTTCGAACTGGCATAAATAACGAATGCTCCCGAGTTTTGACCGAGAAAAACATTATCATATCTAGGAGTTCTCGCATCCGTCAAATCGTTTAGACTAATTGCAGACACAGGAGTCTCTAAAAATGTAAGGACTGAAAGAAAGATAGACCCGAAAAAAAGAACATACCTCAGATAGTAAAATTTATTTCGTCTCATGGCGTGCCTCCTTTGTTAAGACATTTAGGTATCTTTTGGCTAATTGAAAGTGGTAATCAGACTCTCAACAAAACATAAAAAATCTTGTTTGGGGGAAAATAGACACAATTTGATGGGGTTCTTCATTAAATCTTTGCCTAAGTATCAATTAGGTTAAAGTTTATCGGAAACGATAATATATTCCAGTGTGGCAGAAATTCATAAGAGAAGGCTGATCAGCTAGTAGATCAAAAAAAGGAATCCAAGTTTCGCTTGAGAATGAGATTAACGAGGAATATGTATACCATGCTGTATATATAGAATTGTTTTTTACGTGATGTCAATAGTTGATTGTCTTTATTTTCAGTATGTTACATTGTGGTACATAAATCAAATTATGGTTAAGAGTCAATTAAATGTATAATGCATATCTTATTTTTAGATAATTTGGGAAAATGCAGCGGTGTCTTGGGATTTCTGTACTGAAAACCAAGCATCAGCCGATTGCAGATACTATGAGATAAACACAGAAACGCCATAACCTTTGATATCATCTTTTTTTTAACGATATCACAATAATTATTGGGTTTCAAAAACCTGTAGTTTGTATGGAATATCTCAGGTTTTAAACGGATAGAAAATCTGTGGTACATAGCAGAATATCGCCCGTTAAGCCTTGAAAACCTGGACAGATGATATCACAAATTTTGAAAGTATCCATTTTTAGCGTATATGTTGGATATCTTGATCTAGCTGTAACATTGTTATATCAAATCCCGCCTACGGTTCTCCCCACACTTTCTCCAATCCAACCTGTCCCATTTTGCTTTTGCAATAGGGAGCATGTATTTTTCGACCGAGTTTGGTTCTGCCCGTGCGCTCTCGGGATACTCCGACCACTCCGGCCAAAATTCTGTTGATAGATAATACATCTGACCGGTTTCTTCTTTTGCCATTATCCACCAGTCATCGCAAATCACATATTCCAGTTGCATTCTATACCTCCCTACTTCAGCCCCACTTTGCGAAGGGTATCTATAAAACGATTTACTCCGTATCTCCTGCCCGATCTCTCGTCAAGTACATCATACCCCACTCGTAATTAGTCTTGGATTCATCCCATGGTACAGTCAAATGAGCGCCATGAGCGTGTTCGTCCAGGCAGCAGCGACATTCCCCGGATTGTAGCCACCCCCGCCGAACGCCATCAGTCTTCCTTCGCACATCTCGTCCGCGAGCGCGCGCAGCTCACGCGCGACCCGCGCATGCACTGCTGGCGTATAGCTCAGATCCGCCATCGGGTCGCCGGCAAGACCGTCGGCCCCGCACTGTAGGATGCGGAACTTGGGTGTGTGGCGACGGAGGTGTGAGAGGCCCTCCGCCCAAAACACAGCCTGACGGTCAATGCTATTAACCGGGTGCCCATCGGGAAACCTGTACCTGCTCAGCTCGTCACCGACGAACACAACAGTCTCGATGCTCATTTGGCCGCCTCCGAGGTGGGTTCCAATACCCTTTTCCTCCTTCCTTCCAAGCTGATCCTAATAATATAAGATTTCCATTAATTGGATCGAGGCAGGGGAAAACTTAAGGTAGTGTGCGGTTACCGAATGCATCCCAATATATAGTGGAATCAGATGAAAAGGTAATCATCATCCAGCAACAGCCGACTTTAATTCAGATACCAGGTACTGGTCGTATTTTCAAGACGGCCTTTTCTGTAAATAGACTGGGGACAGAAAGAATCCTGAAAATCACCCATGGTGTTTTTGAAATGTGATGCGTCTTTTAAAAGAAACTTCGCAAAATCTTCACAAAACAAATCGATATCACAATCTCTGAGATCACCTCAACACGAAAGATTTATATCACATTCACCACGTTCATCTGACCTGATCGCTTGGGTGATATCACAGGTTTCAGCAGGTTGGAAATTTTGAATGTATGTATGGAATATCAAAGGTGTAACGGCAGCAATAACCCAGCGCCGGTTTATTGGGTAAGCGTTGAACTGTGAATTTCTTTCTAAAGGCTCCACAACTTGAAGCCGCACGACAGCGTCTGAGTTCATTGCCCTTGTTGGGCATTTTAAAGGTGCGTAAATCTGTCAAGAATGAAGACGCGACCCCGTT
>DRHF01000335.1 GCA_011049715.1 Desulfobacterales bacterium | reverse complement strand
CCGAGCATGGCCCTCATGGCGGTGGATTTCCCCGCGCCGTTGGGACCCACCACCACCGCGATTTCACCACGGGCCACGGAGTGCGGAAACAACCACCCCCTAACGCCTCTTTGGAAAAGGGGGGGGAGGTTTCATGAGCTACCTGATCGGCGAACGCATGACCGGCGGTTACGGAGGTGCGGACATTCTCAAGGACTGCACAATTTCCGTGGACCGTGGTGAAATCGCGGTGGTGGTGGGTCCCAACGGCGCGGGGAAATCCACCGCCATGAGGGCCATGCTCGGACTGCTCAAGCCACGGGAGGGGAAAGTGCTTCTCAAAGGCGAAGACATCACCGGACTTTCACCCCAGCAGCGGGTGCAACGCGGGATGGCCTTCGTGCCCCAGACTCACAACGTCTTCGTCACCCTCACCGTCGAGGAAAACCTGGAGATGGGCGCCTACCTGCGCCGGGACGACATCTCAGGGACCATGGAGAGGGTCTTCGAGCTATTTCCTGTGCTCAAGGACAGGCGCAGGCAGGCGGCCGGAGAACTTTCCGGAGGCCAGCGTCAGCAGGTGGCGGTCGGACGCGCGCTGATGACCCTGCCGAGTGTGCTGATGCTTGACGAACCGACTGCGGGAGTTTCACCGATTGTGATGGATGAACTGTTTGAACGCATCCTTGAAGTGAAACGCACCGGCATTGCCGTGCTGATGGTCGAACAGAATGCCCGTCAGGCACTGAGTATTGCCGATCACGGGTTCGTGCTGGTCACCGGAGAAAACCGCTTCACCGACACCGGCGAGGCACTGCTGGCCAATGCCGAAGTGCGCCGCTCCTTTCTGGGGGGCTGACCCCCGATATAGTTGAGGACAAGGATTTGGAATACACGACAGATCTGCTGAATGCCCTGGTTTTACTCTCGAACTATGTGCTGATCCCCTCCTTATCTTATGGATCCCAGCTGGCTCTCGGCGCGGTGGGGGTTACGCTGATTTTCGGCATCCTGCGCTTCGCCAACTTTTACCATGGGGAGATGATGGCCTTCGGGACCATGTGCACCATTTTCATCACCTGGTGGTTCCAGTCCATGGGCTTCACCGCCGGTTTCTTCCCCACGGCACTGCTGGCTCTGCCCCTGGCGATTCTGATAACCATGTTGCTGGCCCTTGCCACCGAGCGTTCCGTCTTCCGTTTTTACCGCCTGCGCAAGAGCCGCCCGGTGATCTTCGTCATCGCATCGGTGGGGGTGATGTTCATGCTGAACGGCATCATCCGGATGATCATCGGCCCCGATGAAATTCTATTCAGGGACGGACAGAAATTCCTGATCAAGGCCGGGGCTTTCAAAAAAATGACGGGCTTGAGCGAGGGCCTGGCGCTGAAACAGACCCAGGTGCTGACCGTCATTCTGGCGGTTCTGGCAGTGCTGCTGCTGTTCTGGTTTCTCCAGCGCACCCGAACGGGCAAGGCGATGCGCGCTTTTTCCGACAATGAAGATCTGGCCCTTCTTTCGGGCATCAATCCGGAACGCATTGTGATGGTGACCTGGGTCATCACGGCAACCT
This sequence comes from Desulfobacterales bacterium, assembly GCA_011049715.1. Taxonomy (GTDB): domain Bacteria; phylum Desulfobacterota; class Desulfobacteria; order Desulfobacterales; family UBA2156; genus UBA2156. The sequence continues at coordinate 44,002 of DRHF01000335.1, read as the reverse complement.
TGGCGACTTTGGCCGGGGTGCTCTACGGGCTGGACAAGAGTTTCAAACCGATGGTCTACTTTCACCTGCTTCTGCCAATATTTGCCGCCGCCATCGTTGGCGGCATCGGTCAGCCCGTCGGAGCGATTATTGGCGGGTACATCATCGCCTTCTCGGAGGTGACCGCGACCTATGCGTTCAAGAAATTTCTGAAATACCTCCTGCCCTCCGACATGGCGCCGGACGGACTGATACAGTTTCTGGGCACGGACTACAAATTCGCGGTGTCCTTTCTGATCCTCGTCCTGGTCCTTTTAGTAAGACCGACCGGGATTCTGCGCGGGAGAGTGCTGTGAACCAGACTGTTAGGGCAACCATCTGCTTTTCAATCATGGCCGTGCTGCTGTTGGCGGTGGGGTTCGGCCAGTCCTGGAACGTGATGCTGGCGATCTTCAATCTCTGCCTGATCTCGGCGATCATGTCGATGGGGCTCAACATGCAGTGGGGTTATGCCGGGCTGTTCAATGCCGGGGTGATGGCCTCCACTGCGGTGGGAGGACTGGCAGCGGTGCTGATCTCTTATTCTCCGGTCAGGAAAGCCTGGGACGCGGGAGGCACGGAACTTGGCATCGCATTCGCCGCCCTCGTCATGACCATCGTCCTGGGGCTGCTGGTCTGGAAACGGATGCGCCCTGGACGCGCCCGCTCACTGAGCCTGACGGCCGTGGTACTGGTGGGATACGGTTTTATACGTTTTTTTTACGAAGAAGCCTCATCGAGCATCGAAGCCGTGGAAACCGCCAAAACCGGGTTTCTCGGAGGTCTTGGTCTGCCGGTGCTATTCTCCTGGGCAGCCGGTGGATTGGCGGCTGCCGGATTGGCCTGGCTGGTGGGTCGGATCGCCCTCGGGTTGCGTTCCGATTATTTTGCCATCGCCACCCTCGGTATTTCCGAAATCATGATTTCCGTCCTCAAGAACGAGGACTGGCTGACCCGCGGGGTGAAAAACGTGACGGGACTCGAGCGCCCGGTTCCCTACGAGGTCGAACTGCAGCAGACCGAATGGTTCGTCTCCCTGGTCAAGTGGTTTCACGAAAGCAGCCTCGTGGAAAGCGGTGCGGGCTCGGATGCCCTCCGCGAGGTAATTCGTCTAAGCTCGGGAATTTTTGTCAAACTCTGTTACTCAGCCCTTTTTCTTGCCGTGCTTCTGATGATTCTGGCTTTGGCGATGCTCGCGCTGAACTCTCCCTGGGGCAGGATGTTGCGCGCGATCCGCGACAATGAGGTGGCCGCCGCCGCGCTTGGCAAAGACGTGACAAACCGCCACCGCCAGGTGTTCATCATCGGTTCGGCGGTAATCGGTATCGCCGGTGCGATGCTGACCACCCTGGATGGACAGTTTACTCCAGGATCCTACATTCCGCTGCGCTTCACTTTTCTGATCTGGGTCATGGTCGTCATTGGTGGCAGCGGCAACAATCTGGGCTCCGTGATCGGAGCGTTCATCACCTGGTTTCTCTGGATCGAAGCGGAACCCGCCGCCCTCTGGCTGGTGGGGCTCGTCAACTCCATGCTTGCCGAAACCAACCCGCTGCGTCAGCACCTGCTGGAGGTCGCTCCGCACATGAGAATGGTGTTGATGGGACTGATCCTGGTGCTGGTGCTGAGATTCAGCCCCAGGGGAGTGTTGCCGGAACAGGCTCCAAAGAGAAGCTGAAAAGTGACAGAAAGAACCCTGGTCCGGTTCGGGGAACCGGGCCAGGGTTTATAGAGGAAAGAATTTAATGGAACTTGACTGTCTGGAACGTCTTGTTCCGGATTTCGTATTCCTTGTAGGAACCGGAAGCTTCACCGACCCCGGTGAATTCCACGTTGGAGGCGCCGACGTAGTCCACGGCGCCGCCCTTGGCTAGGATTTTGAGCCCCTTGGCCAGTTCGCCGGGCATGATCTTCTCGCCGGGAGCATTGGCCACCGCCATGACATTCGAGGCAATCGCCGCACCGTCGGTGGAACCCGCGGACTGTATGGCCAGGATCAGCAGAGCCGCCGCGTCATAGGATTCCGCGGTGAAGGGTCCGCCGACCTTGATCCCGGCAGATTTTGACATCACCCCAAAGCTTTGCGAACCTTTCGAATCGGTACCTGGAACCGTACCGAAAGTACCGGTGATATCCCCGTCGATGTTCTTCATCAGGGAATCGCCATACATGCCGTCTGCCAGGATGAACTTGTCGAAAGCACCACTGTCCAGGGAAGTCTGGATCATGTGCCGACCACCCTGGTCCACATACCCGAAAACGGCGAGAACATCGGCTCCTGCAGCATTCAGAGTGCCAACTTCAGCGGAATAGTCCGCCTTGCCGTCTTCATGGGGCACCACGGCAGTAACCTTGCCGCCAAGAGCCTTGAAGGCGCCGACAAAAGAATCTGCCAGACCCTGGCCGTAATCGTTTTTGGTGAAGGTCACCGCGACTTCCTTGATCCCTTTATCGATAGTGATCTGGGCGATCACCTGACCTTGGCGCGCGTCCGAAGGGGCAGTGCGGAAAAAGTAGCCGTTGTCGGCAATCGTCGTCAGCGCCGGCGAGGTGGCCGAGGGGGAAATAATCGGCACGCCGTTCGGAACCGCGACGTTGTTGACGATGGCGGTGGTCACACCGGAACAGTCAGCGCCCACGATGGCTGCCACCTTGTCCGAGGTTATCAGCCTTTCGGCCGCTGTCGTTGCGGCCCCTGCATCGACGCAGGTCGAGTCGGCACGAATTGCCACGATCTTCCGCCCGCCTAGAAGCTGACCGGAATCGGAGGCTTCTTTTATGGCCAGTTCCGCGGAAGTGGCCATGTCCGGCGTCAGCGATTCAATCGGCCCCGTGAAGCCGAGGATGATCCCTATTTTGATCTCCGCAGCTAATGCGCCGGAAATAAAGGCGAATGAGAACACCAAAATACTGGCTAAAACAAGTCGTTTCTTCATAACTCCTCCTTCATTTTATGGTTAAAACTTAAGATCTGGATAGAAAGATATAATTTGATCCGTTTTCAAGGTCAAGAAAAATATGTGCGCATTCCTGAAATCACCAATTTTGAACCTAATTTTGTTAAAATAGAGACCATAAAGGTGATGTGGTTGAAGTCCAAGCAAAAAGTATCCTGAAAAATATCTTTTTCCCCGCTTTATTCTTCCCTTGACAAGATGAATGGTTTATTGCAGACCAAAATCATTAAATGCATGGAACAGAATATAAATGCCAGGTCTTTTTCTCTTTTTAACGCCTGAACAAGCCGGATTTCTGTGCAGGACAGATCGCCGAAAGCCATATTCAATTGAAAATAAAGAATGAACAAAGGAGAATATCATGCCGTTGTTACCTGAAGTGAAAAAGCATTACGGAAAGCTGAAAATCCTTATTGACGGGGAGTGGATTGTTTCGCAATCGACCGACATCCAACAGGATACGAATCCGGCGACAGATGAGGTGATCGCAGAATTTCCCTCTGCCACAAAAAAAGAGGCTCTTGCAGCAGCCGAAGCAGCACACCGGGCCTTTCAGGAATGGCGGAATGTGCCGATGCGGGAAAGGGCCCGGATGCTTTTTGACATGCGCGCCGTGTTCGAAAACAACTTTGATGAACTTACCCGCATTCTATCCCAGGACCATGGCAGGACCATCGGAGAAGCCATCGGTTCGGTCAGGCGGGTCATCGAGAACATTGAATCCGCATGCACGGCTTTGTATGGGCTGGCAAAACAGAACGAACATATGGATCAACTCGCCGGCGGCATCGATCAATATCTCATCTGGGAACCGTTGGGCGCTTTTCTCATTGTCACACCCGGGAACATTCCGATGCATGCCTGGTCATCCTTTGTTCCCTATGCTCTGGCTGCCGGGTGTACGGTTGTCGTCAGCCCAAGCCGGCAGGACCCGGTGGCTGCAGAAGCCATTTGCAAGGTCGCATTGGAAGTGGGCTTCCCGCCGGGTGTAATCAATCTGGTCCACGGGGGCAGACAGATTAACAGGGAAATTTTATCTCACCCCGACATCAAAGGAGTTGGGTTTATCGGGTCCAATGTAGCAGGCAAGGATCTTTTCGAAATGTGCGGAAAACTGGGGAAGACATCCTCGATCAATGGAAATGGAAAAAATCATCTCGTCATTATGCCTGATGCAGATATGGAAATGGGAACCGAATGGCTGATGAGATCGTGTTTTGGATTAGCCGGACAGCGATGTTTGGGCGTGGATAATGTGGTCATTATTGGAGACAGGTACGAAGAAATAAAAACCTCATTTAAGGAAGCTTCCGCAAAAATGAAACTTGGTTATGGTCTCGATGATACCGTGGAGAACGGTCCGATGGCCACCTTGGCCGGTAAGGAAAAGGTGATACAATGGATCGACAGGTCCCTGTCGGAAGGCGCGAAGATGGTGCTTGATGGCAGATCGGTAAAGGTGGAGGGCTACCCGAACGGCTACTTCCTTGGGCCGACCATTATTGAAGATGTAAATGTTGACATGCCGATGGCCAAGGAGGAGGCATTTGGACCGGTGGCAGCGTTGATCAGGGGCGAAAGCCTAAAACAGGCCATCGACTGGATCAACACCAAAACCAATGTGGGACACTCGGCGTGTATCATGACCGGTAATGGAAAAAATGCACGCCGATTCATCAGGGAAGTGAATGTGGGAAACGTGGGAGTCAATGTGGGCGTTGCACAACCCTACGCTTTCTTTCCCCTGGGGTCGAGAAGAGAATCGTTTGTTGGAACCGCGAAATCAAGGATGGCCTCCATGAGGATGTTCATGGACGAAAAGACCATCACGGCACGTTGGGTGTAGTTTTTAAGCAATTCTTTCTGCGCTTACGGCTTTTTTTTGGTATTGACACACAAAGCGGGTTTCCCTATGCTTTCTTTAAAAAAGGGAATTCTTATCATTTGCTGTTATTATCATTCGTCTTCGCTGCGCGACGTCATGCCGGCGGCGCCTTGTTCAGGTCCGTTTGATCTGGCGCACTGCCCCCCAATGGAAACCATAATAGGCGCACCACAGAGGTATCGTCGAGGGCTGGGCCGAAGACGGGAACCTATCACACCCACATAAAGGAGGTCAGCCATGGAGAACGGAAAAAAATCCAAGGGATCACGAAACATCACCAGAAGGAGCGCCCTCAAGACCGCAGGGGCGCTATTGGGTGCCGGTGTTGCCGGCCTTTCTTTGCCTTTAGGAAAGTCTTCCCGTGGACTCGCCAATTCGGCCTGGGCAGCATCGGGAAAGAGACCGATAAAGATCGGGTTCCAGGTCCACAGGACAGGCATTGGAGCCGCCTACGGGCGATGGTATGAACGAACCACGACGGCTGCAGTGAAGCTGATCAATGAGACGGGTGGAATCGCCGGAAGACCCGTCCAACTCATTGCCGAGGACGATGGCACGGATCCGATGAGAGGAGCGGAGGTCGTGGAGAAACTCGCCGTTCACCACAAGGTGGATTTTGTCTATGGGACGCTTTTCTCCCATGTGGTGATGGCGTCGGCCCCTAGGGCGGGAGAGTTGAAGATCCCCTATTTCGTGGTGAGTGAGGGATACCATGTGGCCTCAGGCAAACTAAACCGCTACGTTTTCCAGCCCGGTATTACAGACGTCCGCGCACAAGTCACCGGTATCTCATCCTGGATGGTCAATAACCTCGGAAAGAAGGTCTCCATGATTTTTCCAGACTATGCCTTCGGGTACGACCACCGGGACTTCCTTGGGCAGGCGGTTCCCAGGCTTGGCGGCACCATCCGGGCCCGGCTCGCCATTCCGCCGACTGAAACTTCTTTCACCAAATATTTCGCACGGGTGCCCGCTGACACGGATGTGTTGTACCATGTGATGGTAGGGCCTGGGGTACTCACCTTCGTCAAGGAGATGGGCGAATACTTCGGCGCGAGGAAGCCCCAGATCTTCGGTTTTATTGACTCCTTGGAAGGGGTGGATATCGCCAGCCCGGGGCTCGAGTTCCTGGAAGGTACCTATTTGTGGGAGGCGTTGCCGCGATACGCCGATGGCTATCCCACACCCTATGAGCGGTTTTACCGAAAGCGGGTGGGCGTCAACGACGCCGGCGCGAGTCTCGGGGACCCAAAGGACGTCTCGACTTACTCGCACATGTTTGGATGCTGGGAAACCTTGTTTATCATCAAGGAGGCCGTAGAACAAAGCGGTTACAAGGATCCCACCCCAAAGGACTACCGTTCTCTCATCGAGACCCTGGAAAACTTTCAAGGATTCAACGAGGGAATTCAGCATCCGCAGGGCCCCAAGAAATTCGTCGGGCAGATCCATCAAAGCTTTGGCCAGCAGTTCATATCGAAGGTCGAAAACCGGCGGCTAAAGGTAATTCACAGAACCAAGATAGAGGATTCGCTATACGAGCCCGAGGCGGACTACAGGTCGCAGCCTTTCTAAGAACTGATTTGGATTTTTCCATGACCAGGCCCTTACAGGCCGTTCGGAACCGTGCCGCGCGGCCTTTCACTACGGCGGTGCCCGCGTCCAACCGCTTCTCTTCCCCGCCCGCAAGCGGTGGAAGGATCAACTTGGTGACCGGATCTTTGGCTCCATTGCTATCAGCGGGCGATCGGGTACTCAAATGAGTTTCGGTGGACATCTATTTCTTGCCCTGCTGGAAGGAACCGTCACGAGCTTCGTGCTGGCCCTCACAGCCCTGGGTCTCTCCCTGGTCTTCGGGGTGATGCGTATTGTAAACGTGGCCCATGGAGAGTTCTTTATGCTGGGTGCGGTGATCGCATGGTATTTCTCCACGATGTTCGGCGGCTATTTTGTGGCCTTGCTTGCGGCACCATTGATTGTGGGAGGCATCGCTTACCTCGCGGATCGCCTGGTCCTCCGGCGAATCGATTATAGTCCGGAGAGCACCATTGTCGCCACAATCGGTCTTTTGTATATCATTCAGCAGCTGGTGCTGACCGTCTACGGCCCGTACGCGAGGTCGGTGACCACGCCCTTTTATTTCCGCGTTGATTTCCCCTGGTTCGGGTATTCCGGCTACAAACTGGTGGTCGCCGGAATCTCGGCAATGCTCCTCCTAGCCACTTGGCTCGTGGTGACCAAAACCACAGCGGGCCTTTACATGCGTGTCACCCAGCAAAATCAAGAGATGGCCCAGGCCTTCGGTGTGCCGGTGCACCGAGTCTACCCGCTGGTATTTGCACTGGGCGCTGGACTGACCGCCCTTGCCGGGGCTTTGGTGGTCCCGGTGCAGCAAGCCCACTACTTGATGGGCCTCGACGCGCTCCTGATGTCTTTCATCGTGGTCGTTCTCGGCGGTCTCGGGAGCTTGAAGGGAACGATGGTCGCCGCCTTTTTGGTGGGCATCAGTGATGGGGTGGTGTCCGTCTTCTTTTCGCCTACGCTTGCCAAGATTATTGCCACGGTCCTCGTGGCCTTGGTTCTATCCTTCAGGACCGGCGGACTCTTCGGGGTGGAAGAGACATGAGGCGCGACCACAGGCGCTCCATTGTCGGGGTTCATCTCGCGCTTATCCTCCTTCTGCTGGGCGCCCAGTTTGTCGTACCTCCATTCCATCGGACCATGGTAACACGCATCATGATCCTCACCACCTACACCATGGGATACAACCTGCTCCTAGGTTACACCGGATTGATGAGCTTAGGTCACGCCATGTTTTTCGCATCCGGAATGTATACAACAGGGCTGACCGTGTTTTACCTGGGATTCGGCGCTCCGGCAGCCCTCGTGGCGGGCCTCCTGGCCAGCGTGCTCATGTCGACCCTGACCGGCCTGATCACACTCCGGACCACCGGGGCCTCGTTTCTTGTCATCACCATGATGTTTTCACAGGCATTCCACCTGGCAACCCTCTATTTCAACAAATTCACCATGGGCGATCAGGGGTTCATTCTGTCCGGGCGCCTGCGCCCGCTGCGGCTGGGAACCGTGGAGCTAGCCTTTTCCGATCCGGTATTCAAGTATAACCTGGCCCTGGTGTTGTTCGCGCTATTCCTGATGATGAGCGTCTGGTTGATCGGCTCCCCGATCGGAAGGATTCTGGTGGGGGTGAGGGAGAATGAGGAGCGTACCCGCCTGCTCGGTTACAACACTTTCAATTACAAGCTGCTCTCCCTGATCATCTCGGGCAGCCTATCGGGCGTCGCCGGTTCTGTGTATGCCCTAACGTTTTCATACGTAGGGTCATCTTTCGCCTCGATCATCTATTCTATCTATCCGCTTTTGTGGACTCTTCTGGGGGGCGCAGGAACCACCATCGGCCCTTTCGTGGGAACCGCAGTGATGGCCTTCGTGGTCGATATTGCCAGCGGACTAACTTCGAGTTATCTGTTTGCGGTGGGGGCCGTGCTGATCATTCTGATCCTGTGGTTCCCAAGCGGGGTAATTGGAGGGATCCGGTCCAGATGGGTGAGATGGCTTCCATGACTCGATTGCTGCAGACCACGGCTCTGTCCAAGAGGTTCGGGGGTTTAGAGGCGGTTCAACCGGTGGAATTTCGTCTCGATCAGGGGGAAATCAGGGCGATCATCGGACCCAATGGCGCCGGAAAGACCACCCTGGTCTGTATGATCAGCGGCCGGGTCAGTCCGACTTCCGGGCAGGTGCACTTCAAAGACCGGGACATCACCAGGCTGCGTGCCTGGGACCGGGTGGCTCTCGGGATCGTGTACACCTTCCAGGTTACCAGCATTTTCCGAAAACTGACCGTCTATGAAAATGTGGCACTGGCCGTACAAAGGAGGCTGATGCGGCGAGCCTTGGACCGGCTTACGCTTCGCGAGGCGATCCTTTCCGACGGTGTCGAGGCGGCGCTGGCAGAGGTTGGGCTGGGGCAGGTCGGCAATCAGCTAGCGGGGCTGCTGCCATACGGCCATCAGAGGCTTTTGGAAGTTGCAATGGCACTGGCCCTCAAACCGGAGGTGTTGATCCTCGATGAGCCCACACAGGGGCTTGCACCCGAGGAGATCATCAATTTTTGTGATCTCATCAGAAAGATCTCCAGGGAGGTCACCATTTTGCTTATCGAACACAACATGCCCGTGGTGCTAGAACTCGCAACCGGGATCACGGTGATGGACAAGGGTGCGATTATAGCGGTAGGGACGCCGGATGAAATCGAGGCCGACGCCCGGGTCCAGGAGGCATATTTGGGTCTGTGATGCTTGAGATGGAGCGAGTCAACTGTTACTATGGTGAGGTTCACATTCTAAAGGACGTGTCATTGAGCCTTAGGCCGGGCGAGATCCTCGGCCTCTTCGGCCGAAACGGAGCGGGCAAGACCACCACCCTCAGGACACTAATGGGCTTTGTTAAACCGACATCGGGAAGCATCAAGTTTGATGGACAGGAGTTGACCACCCTTCGACCCCACGACATCCCCAAGCTTGGAATCGGCTACGTGCCCCAGGGTCGGGGACTGTTCACCTTCTGCACCGTTGAGGAAAATCTTCGGATTGGGCTCTTATTGAGGAGGAGCGGAAATGAAACCCTAGACTGGGTACTCGACCTCTTCCCGGTGCTTAAAGAACGACTTCGGCAACAGGCAGGGACGTTGAGTGGAGGGGAGCAGCAGATGCTGGCCTTCGCCAGGGCGCTTTGTTCGGCCCCGCGGTTGCTGTTGATGGACGAGCCGGGCGAGGGCCTCATGCCGACATTGGTCAAACAACTCCTGGAAACCATCAGCACGCTGAAGGCCCGTCATGTTGGGGTTCTTCTCGTAGAACAGAAAATCGATGCGGCCCTAAAAGTCGCGGACAGAGTTGCGTTGATGGAAAACGGATCTATACGGCATCAAGCCACCCCGGCAGAACTCGCTTCGACCCCCGAAATTCTGTTCAAATACGTCGGAGTCAGGCGGTGAGCGCAAGGACGCCCTCACCAATTGGGTCCGGCCGTACCCGCACAACGGTGGGGTTACCACTTCTTCTCGGGTTTCTGGTCGGTATGGCGGCTCCCGCCGGCGCCCACACCGGCGGACAGGGGTTTATCCTCCTTCTTCCTTCCGAACTCTACATGGCCGCAGGGGCCGTTGTGGTGGCGGCCTCGTTCCTATTGATATCTCTAATCCCTTCTACGATGTTCGTTAAGATAGAGCAGCTTCAACGACGTCTGATCGTGTTGGGCGCTTTCGGAAGGAAGGGTCGGCTGGCCTTGAGCTGTCCGAGCTTTCTTTCTCTTTTCGTGTGCCTGTTTCTGATTTTCGCGGGCAAATGGGGAAGCCGCGATCCATTATCCAACCCCCTCCCCCTCTTCGTCTGGACTGTGTGGTGGATCGGTTTTACCTACCTGCACCTGCTCTTTGGGAATCTCTGGGCGTACCTCAATCCCTGGAGCGGTCTCTGCCGTGCGGCCGCCCGTTTCCCAGGTGTGAAACGATGGGTGGAACAGCCACCATTCCGATATCCTCGCCGGGCCGCCTACTGGCCGGCCGTGATTGCCTTCCTCGTCTTCGTCTGGATCGAGCTGATCTACCCTTCGCCCGCTGACCCTGCAGTGCTGGCCAATCTGGTCTCCTCCTACCTCGTATTCAACTTCTGTGGAATCCTCTTCTTCGGAGAACGGTCCTGGCTTAAATACGCGGAAGCTTTTTCTGTATTCTTCCGGGTTATCTCGTGGCTCTCGCCATTTTCGGTGCGGAATCCGAGGTGTCTTCGCAAACATTGCGAGCCGGAATGCAGCCCATCTCCAAGCGATAAGAATTCATGGGTGGTCGAAATTACCCTCCCTGGGTTGAACCTCCTGTCGGTCCGCCCCCGCTCCCTGAGCAGTGTCGTCTTCATCCTGCTGGTTCTATCATCGGTCTCGTTCGATGGGTTGTCCAAGACATTCTTTTGGATGGCGCTGATCGGAGAGAATCCACTGGAGTATCCAGGGAGGACCACGCTGATGATCGCGAATACAGCAGGACTGCTCGGTGTCTTCGCCGCCTTGGCAGTTGCGTATATGGCGGTCCTGTCTGTAGCAAAAATTCTTTCCGACATCGGCGGCGCCGGAGCCCGGGTTTTCGGCGTGTTTGCGCTCTCCGTCGTGCCCATCGCCTTTGGCTACCACTTCGCACACTATCTGCCGATCTTCCTTGTTGACATCCAGTATGCCCTGAAAGCGGTCTCCGACCCTCTGGCCCGTGGCTGGGATTTGTTTGGCACTGCCGACATTCCGATCATCACTTCCTTCCTCTCGGCTCGATCCCAGGTCATAGCGATCTGGTATGCTCAGATGACCATCATCGTCGGCGCCCATGTAGCGGGAATCTACATCGCCCATTCCTTGGCCCTCCGACTGGCACCGCGTACCAAGAGCACAATTATCGGTCAGGCCCCGCTGACCGCACTCATGGTAGGATACACACTGTTCGGCCTTTGGCTTCTATCCGCCCCTGCCGTGGGATAGGTCGTAATTCCTCCCTTCGTCCCTTTGTTGATCCCCTACATGTGACCTTCCTCACTGTGGCAGCACTTCCAAATACACAAGCGGCGTTTCTTCCTGTGGTTTCCCGGGGATGGGTTCGCCAAAACTATGCGCGGTAATGGGATACCGTCCGGTGGCGTAAGCTTTAAAAGTGAACACCGTGGATTTCCCCGGTTTGACAACGTGCTCAATATTATAACCATGGAGATGAATTATAGCTGTCTCATCGGTGGTGCACCAGAGAGTTACCATTTCTCCCTGCTTTACTTGGATAACTTCCATTCCGCCTTTGGCTTTGCGGTTTTCGATTTCTATGTTAAAGGTCTTTTCTTTGAAGCGGCACCCATGATAGCTCATTAACAACACAGAAAGGACCAGTGTGTACATACCTAACTTTCGCGAAGCCATTGACAAAACCTCCATTTCACCTACTTTCCAACTTGAATTCTTTTTATAATGCTAACCGTCGCTAGAAGTAAAAGTATGAGGAAGACATATCCCTCTACCACCAATAGAGGTGGAATTGGCTGATGCGCATCTTTTTTGTCCATTGCGAGAAAGGTTTCATCTTTCATGACCTTTTGAGGTCCGGAATCAGACGATATGACACGTATCATGTAGTGGCGGAAATCCAACTCATTTTGATGTTTCACTTCTATCCTCATCTTCCACATACCCGGCCTGGGCAAATCCATTGTACTCAAATAGTCTCCCCCATTATCTCCAGGTTTTACCTTAAAATAGAGTCGATTGCCATCACGATCGGTTAGAACGATTTTTATTTTAGCACCTAGGACAGGAACGCCGGCATTGGAGCCTCTTAAATTTATCTTTATTTTTGCCTCTTCACTTACCGTCGGCATGCCAGGATAGATCTTAAGTGTCATCACCGGTGGGTCGGTATGAGAAAAAACCCAAGGGACAGATATTACCAAAAAATAGGGGAGCACAAGGCCCCATATCTCTTTCAATCCTTTCATTCCATCCTCTTACATGCTCGATCTCATTTCCATTGGTTGAGCAACAAGATAAAGGCTGATTAGAGAATATACAATCACGGCCACCACCATGGGGAATTCAGCCTTTAAAGATTTTTTGGATTCATAAAGGTGTATGGCGACACGATGACCGATATATAACGACCAAACATGTCCGATGATTATGAAGAACACTTGTAGATACCATACAGTATAAATGGACATCAATGGTCCAACAGGTCTGAGAGCAGTGCCGAACAGATTCCACCCCCAATTAAAGGGATCAGAAACGACTGAAACAATTTTTTCCCCTTCCATAGCAAAGTGCATAACATTGTGTGCCAAGTGGTAAAAGAGCGCAATCGGAAGGAAAACATAGGCGGTTTTTAGAATCAGTTCCATAAAAGAAATCGTTTTCTCCAGGACTATCCATGTGACCACCATCACTAGAAAATAAAAAAGCGGCACAACAATTAGAGAAGCAATCATCCCAATAGTAAAAGCAGCCATATACCCGACACCAAACCATTCTTCCAACCACCCTGTCCAAGCAAACCAGAGCGGTGTCATAGTCAATCCGTGAAAAGAGGTCATCGCCAGCATAACAAGCAAAAGCGCAGCTTCATCTTCTTGAGCCTGGTGTACTTTTAAGAGGTCGACGCCAAAGGGGCGAATATTAATGGCTACATTCTCTTTTTCGCAAGACCTTATACATTCCATACACATGATGCAGTAAGTGTTTTTCTCCATCTTCCCCAAATATTCATAAGTGGGGCAACCATAGCCCTTTGCATTACCCTTAAAACAATCTTTTGTTTTGCATGAGGCACAAACGCTCTTTGCTCGAGAGCGAACCTCTATGGGGGCAATAAGTGCATACAGACCACTTATTCTCCCAATCAGACAGCCGTAACGGCAAAAAGATTTCCGGTCAAATACCACAATGGAAAAGATAGTCAAAAACAACATGAGCAAAGCCAAATATGCGGTGATGGCCGGTTTTGTGGTCACGCCCCACCCCAATTCCAGCCAGGTTAACACCAAAAACAAAAACGTGGCCAAGTAGATATTCCGCAATTTCCTAGGCCACCTCTTCTCCAGCGAAAATATACTCTTCTTTACTTTCCATAAATGCAGTTTATCAATCCAGGTGGCTATCGCATCCCAGGGACAGAGATAACACCATAGTTTGCCGGCGAAAAGGATGAACAATACAAGAACTATCCACCATATAACCCAGGTCAAAATAGTGGAGAGATTTTTTCCTGAATCCTGAATACCGAATAGGCCGGTGAGAATTACCATCACAAACAAGAAAGCGACCAGAAGCCTCACAATAGCCTGAAATATCCCTGATTTAGCCCATCGTTCAATCCATCGCCATTGTAACAAATCGAGGGTTCTATAATGCGAAGGGTTTCTTTTACTCGAAGGAAATTTTACAAACAGGAAAAAGGAGATGATCATTACAAAAAATACGGAAATATAATAGAGATAGGTCGGTACACCCGGAATCATTAGAGTACTCATCACCTATCTTCCCCTTCCTTAACAGTCGCAGTATTAAATATTGGAACAATCTATCTCAAATAACAAACGATATCGAACCTATCGTTTCTGTTATCCCTTCTTTTTTAACAATGACTTTAAATTTCTTTGTCTCGTTTGTCAACCACACGAGGCGACGCTATTCTCGCTTGACACAAAAGGCACGTTACCCTATACTTTCCAGCCGACAAAGGGAATTTTTATCACGTTACTTTAGTAATAAAACAACGGAGGATGCCCATGGCAGAACAATCGTTTTCAATTGAAAATACCGGCGTTATTGTCGTTGATGTTCAGGCGGATTTCACGGAATTGAAGTCCGGCGCTTTGGCTGTTCCCGGGGCGGACGCTCAATATATTGACGAGGTCGGAAAGGCAACCCGGCGGTTTCAAGAGCAGGGACTCCCGATTTATTTTACTAAGGATTGGCATCCAGCGGACCATGTTAGCTTTTTCACCAACAATCCGGGCACAAAACCCTTTCAGGAAATTGAGATAGAAGAGGGACGAACCCAAGTCATGTGGCCTCCGCACTGTGTCCAGAACACCCCTGGCGCTGAGATTCTGATTAACATCAAAGGACCCGTTGAGACAGTTGAGACAGGAACAAATCCAAAATTTGATTCATACTCCGGTTTTCTTGATGATGGCGGCAACAAAACCGACCTTGATCGCCTCTTGCGGCGGGATGGAATTAGGAAGTTAATCATTTACGGTCTGGCAACTGATTACTGCGTGAAAGCCACTGTTTTTCATGCTGTAGAGCATGGGTATCAGGTTGAGCTTCTTGCGGATCTTTGTCGTGGCTTAAGTCCTGAGACATCCGATAGTGCCATCCGGGAAATGGAGTCAAAGGGCGTTACAATCTCGAAAGGATAAGAATAAGGAGGTATAGTGATGCCAAAAGTGCTACTCAAAAACATCGGTAGACTGGTGAGTGGCAACATTGAAGAACCCATCCTTCAGGCAGATGCGCTATGGATTGAGGAAGGTATGATCCAAAAAGTGGGACATTTGGTTGAAATGGATGAAAAAAAGGCCCAGGTAATCATCGATTGCAAGGGAACAACTGTAACGCCCGGACTGATCGATTCCCATTGTCATCCATTATTGGGAGACTTTACCCCCAGGCAGAATCAAACCGGATTTCTCGAAAGCGAACTTCATGGCGGTGTCACGACCTTCATATCCGCTGGGGAGGTTCACCTTCAGGGAAGACCCAAAGATCCTGCCGGCACAAAGGCCCTTGCCATTTTAGCATCAAAATCTTATGCCAACTTCAGACCGGGGGGTGCCAAGGTGGAAGGGGGCGCTGTGATCCTCGAAAAGGGGTTGGTGGAGGAAGATTTTCAGGAAATGGCAGCCGAAGGTGTCAGAATTGTGGGTGAAATTGGACTGGGATCCGCCAAGACGGTCGAGGAAGCCGGACCTATGGTTAGATGGGCAAAAAAATATGGCATGACGGTCATGATGCACACCGGGGGAACTTCAATTCCCGGATCCAGCACGGTCACGGCGGTAGAAGTCATCAAAATGGCCCCGGACATTGCATCTCATATCAATGGCGGCCCCACAGCGGTCTCCATTGAAGAAGTAAATAAACTGGTCACTGAAACGAATATCGTTCTTGAAATGGTTCACTGCGGGAATCCCAAGATAATGGTTGAAGCTGCTCGACTTATTGCTGAGCATGGGGCATTATATCGGGTTATCATTGGAAATGACGCCCCTTCAGGTACCGGAGTTGTACCTTTGGGGGTGCTTCGGGTGATGAATCTTCTTGCCGGTCTGACACCGATCAAACCGGAACAGGCCGTCTGCATGGCCACAGGCAACACCGCACGAGTGTATAAACTCAATCGGGGTTTTATCCGGACAGGATCCGAAGCGGATGTGGTGATCATGGATACGCCCATGGGGTCTGTGGGAAGAGACGCGCTGGCGGCAATTGAAGCAGGAGATGTCCCTGCGGTTGCCGTGGTCCTGGTGGATGGAGAAATCGTGGTTTCCAAAAGCAGAAATACGCCGCCACCCAAGACCGCACCAGTTGTGTATAAAAATTAGTGAACGTGCTAGTGATTGTTATACGAACCGATTTTTTTTTGAGAAAGCTTTAAATGAAAGTTGATCTGAAAAAATGTACCGGTTGCGCCTTTTGCGTCAGGGATTGTCCGGTTGCAGCCGTTCGCCTGGTCAAGAAAAAAGCGGTTATCGATGAAAAATGTACGGACTGCGGTGCATGCATCATGGTGTGCGAAGCGGAAGCTCTGGTATGTGAAACAACACCCACCGCCGGGGCAATCCAGTGCGAGGCGTGTCCCATCGGATGCCGGATTAAACCTGGGTTTATCGGATCATGCCATCGGTACAAAAATGTCAATGAAAGCCTCGAAAGGATCACCCCGCTTCACACCTATACCGATGTGGCGGATGTGGTGGGGCCGGATGATCCTTCGGAAGCAATCCGACGGCCTCTGATCACAGCCATAGGCGCCGGAACGACTTATCCGGACGCCAAACCTGCCCCCGTCATCGTCAAGGGGAAACAGATGGATGTGGATGTGGTTACAGTGGTGACGGAGGCTCCGCTGAGTTACAGCGGCATTACGGTGAAGATCGATACAGATATCCGAATTGGAGATGAGGGGGCGCCTGTACGGGTAGGCAAAAGAAAGGTTGGAATGCTGGTGACCGAGCAATACGGCTCCAAGATGATCTCCATCGGCGGTGTGAACCTTTTAACCGGGAAAGACGGTCTACTGGTGGCCAGAACTATCACCGATATCGCCAATAAAAAAGAGGTTAGATTGAAAATAGATCAAGGCGGTATGATTGAGGTGAAAGTGGGCCAGGCGCCGATCATCAACGGTCAAACACCGGATAACATGAGGGTGGGCTGTGGGAGCGCCACCTTGGGCCTCTTTGCACCTCTTTTGCAGGAGTCGGCGGATGAGGTCATTATCCTGGATTCTCACTTTACAGGTTTGATGAGCGAGCATGCGACCGGCCGATTTGTCGGCGCAAAACCCTCGGGAATCAAATTGAAATTCCGGCAGAGCACCCCGGGCCGCTACTTTGGCGACCATGGGGAAGGTTGGGGGGGAACATCCATCATCCAACCCTTAGATGTGATATCTGAAATCGACCGAAATACCGCCCGAATCGGTATGCGCATCCTGATCACCGAGACAACAGGTCAAAACGCCGGCCTGTTTGAAATTGTCGAGGATTTCAGTCTCCGCAAAATACCGCTTTCGAATCAGGCCAAAAAGGCGTTGAGTACCATCTCCGCCAGCTGTGAGCCCTCTCTTGTTTCAGGTATATATACCGGAGGTACGGGCGGAAGCGCCCGGGCCGGTGTGGTACGTTATCCGTTAAAACTGACCCATGCCGTTCATCGGGGGACCGCCCATCTAAGCGTAGGTGGTGCGCCGACCTTTGTGCTGCCCGGCGGTGGAATCAATTTTATGGTCGATGTTGGCCGGGTCAAGGCTAATGCGTTTTACTGGACACCGACTCCGGCGACCATTTGTCCGATCGAATACACCATGAAGCTGAAGGATTACAAGCAAATGGGGGGACACCTCCATGCCATGAGGCCGTTTACTGCAAAAGAGCCGCTCGCAGCGGTTGACTGATTGAAAAAGATGCCATACCAACAATCGATCAGCCGACTTGAGGGCGGCGATGTTGTAGCTGAGTTTGGCCCCATGAGGCTGGTTATCTCCGCCTTTGTGGGGAAGGTTCCGCAGCAACAGATGAGTGTCCGTGCTGCCGAGGAATCCTTTACGTATCTGGAACGGCTCGCCCGGCTGAAACGGTTTTTAGGTAAAAGGTTTCCAAGGATGCCGGCTGATTTGAAAGATCCGATCGCCATTAAAATGATCCGGAGCGTACAGGCTGTTGGAAATCAGAATCTCACGCCCATGGCTGCGGTTGCCGGAACGATTGCAGATGCGGTTGCTGATTTTCTTTACAACCGCGGGATGACCAAAGTGGTAGTCGACAATGGCGGTGATGTGGCTGTGAGGCTTGAAAGAGAGGCATCCGTAACAGTCGGGATACGACAGGAAATCGACAAACAAGAGATATCCAATGTCCTATCCCTCGATTCTCGTTCCTCCTCCTGGGGGGTGACCACGAGCGGTTTGGGGGGCCGGAGTCTTACCAGGGGTATCGCTTCGGCAGCCACTGTTATTGCCCGAAACGCCTCTTTAGCGGATGCGGCGGCCACAGACGTTGCTAATGCAAGCTATATAGAGGATCCCCATGTAATCCAGGTTCCATCAGAGGAGATCGATCCCAACACAGACATTCCCGGACTCAATGTAACGATAAAAGTAGGGCCTTTAAATGAAGATAAAAAATCTTTGTCTATTTCCAGGGCAATCAAAAGGGCAGAAGAGTTGACAAACAAAGGCATTATTCTCGGGGCATTGGTCGCTGTTCAAGGAAAAGTCGCCATGACTGACTTTTTTCATAAATGTCTCGTGGAATAACCAATTTCGGAAAGGAGAGATAATTGATGGAAATCAGAAAATATGTGACCATATTGGAGGAGATCCACTCGGATGGGGGCCGTCAAATGAAGCCCCCAGGCAAAAGAGCAGCCGCCATCGCCGTGGTAAAAAATCCATGTGCAGGAAAATTTGTTGAGGATTTGACACCGTTGATCGATATCGGAGATGTATTGGGGGGCATCCTCGGTAAAAGAGCGGTGGATGCATTGGGTATTTTGCCTGAAAAGGCCGAAAGTTACGGAAAGGCGGCGATTGTCGGGGAAAACGGAGAGCGGGAACATGCAGCAGCCATTCTCCACCCAAAGCTGGGAAAACCCTTTCGGGACGCCGTCGGTGGCGGAAAGTCCCTGATTCCTTCAGCAAAGAAAATAGGCGGAATGGGAACCGAGATTGATGTGCCGATCAATTTTAAGGACGCGGCATTTGTCCGGTCTCATTTTGATGCAATGGCGATCAGAATCGACGATGCTCCGATGGCAGACGAAATTGTGGTCGCTCTGGTCGTCACCGTTTGTGGAAGGCCCCATCCCCGTATTGGCGGGCTCAAGAAGGAGGAAGCCAAAATGGAGGACGGCCTAAGATAAATCCGGTCAGAGAAACAGGCTCATATTCCTACGATGCACTTGATCTCCACGCTCGCGCCTTTTGGGAGTGCGCTCACTTCTATCACCGCACGGGCCGGTCGGTGCTCGGCAAAGTATTCCTGGTAGATTCCATTGAATTCGACAAATTTTCCCATGTCAGTTAAGTACACATCGACAGCCACCACCTGATCCAGATCACCCCCACCGGCTTTAACAACATGCAGCAGGTTTTCCAGTGTCTGACGGACTTGAGGCGAAAAATCCGGACTGACCAGTTCGCCGGTTTCAGGGTGCATGCCAATCTGTCCGCTTACAAAGAGCAATGAACCCAATTTGATCCCCTGTGAATATGGCCCTATGGCAGCAGGTGCTTTGTCTGTTTGGATTGCCTTTCCTTTCATAAAAAAATCCCTCCTCAAATTATTCATCGTCTATTATTCGCTTCACAATATCTAACATTGGTGGTAACAATGACCTCCATTTCGGCTTTATTGCCTGGTTTTCGTGCCATGTAAATTCAACGATATCATACCGTTCCGCAATTACATGTTGATCATGTCTTCCGTATGTTGAGGAAGGGTAAAATTCAATAAATAGCGTACGATAAGGATCGATGCGGAATGTTTCGACGATCTTTGTCGCGATATGTCCGGCACAACTCCTTAAAGACATTTTGCTCTCCGGTACATCCGAAACCACCACAATGGTCGGCCTAAGATGTGTCAGGTCATTTTTGTTTTCTTTTTTTAGATCATATATACGAAGCCAGCACTTGCCGTTTCCCAACCGAAGCCGTCCACCCCATCCTTCCCAGAAGAATATATCGTCGTGTATGCGCATACCCGACACCTGAATGATCATTCCCAGCACATCTCGATTACTGCCGATTCGCGTCTCAATTGAACCCACCGGAGTAGAATATACCTTGCGTTCCCTCCATGAATGTAATATTTTCGCGCGGGTTTGTAAAACAAAAAAGGGTCAATTTAAATGCAACCGATGAATAACAAAAGCACCAATAATCCGTTACACCGCCTCAGTTTTGGAGATAAAACGATACTTCTTATCGGTACGGCCCACGTATCAAGGGAGAGTGCCGATCTTGTCGTTTCCGTTATCAGGGAGGAAAAACCAGATACGGTTTGTGTTGAACTGTGTGATTCCAGATATCAAGCGATCCGGCAAAAAAATAAATGGCAGGATACGGATATTATTAAGGTGGTTAAGGAGAAAAAAGCTTTTCTCCTTCTTTCAAATCTCCTTCTTGCTTCGTTTCAGAAAAAAATTGCGAAAAAACTGGATATAAAGCCCGGTGAAGAAATGATAAAGGCGATTGAAACCGGTGAAGCAATCGGGGCGAAAATTCATCTTGTCGACAGGGATATACGGATCACCCTTGGGAGAGTGTGGCGCGTCATGGGTTTGTGGGAAAAGGTTAAACTTCTTTTTCAACTTGTTCTATCGCTAGGAGAGATAGATGAAATCAGTGAGAATGACATCGAAAAAATGAAAGAACAGGATGTGCTGGAGTCCCTCCTATCGGAGGTTGGGAAATCGATGCCAATTCTGAAAAAAATTCTCATCGATGAGCGCGACCGTTACCTTGCCCACAAAATCCGGTCTGCCCCCGGAGAAAAAATTGTTGCGGTTGTGGGAGCGGGTCACATTCGGGGTATCAAAATATACTGGGAAACGGATACGGACATAAAAGCCCTTGAAACCCTTCCCCTAAAAAAAAAGGGGGCCGATCTGTTAAAATGGATTTTTCCAACGATGGTACTCCTGCTTTTGATTTTCGGATTCTTTTATGGCGGAGCTGGTGTCGGTGTCCACATGATTAAATGGTGGATAATTGCAAACGGCGTTTTGGCCGGCCTTGGTGCTCTTATCGCTTTTGCTCATCCGTTAACCATCTTGTCATCGATCATAGCCGCGCCGTTAACCTCCATCAATCCGATGATCGCTGCCGGATGGGTTTCTGGTTTGGTGGAGGCGATTACCCGAAAACCAAAGGTCAAAGACTTTGAAAACCTACCAGAAGATATCCTCTCCATAAAAGGATTTTGGAAAAATAAAGTCACGCGAATTCTTCTAGTCGTAATTTTCACCAATATAGGAAGTTCTCTGGGAACCATGGTAGCCCTACCGTTGATGGTGAAACTCCTATGAGTTTTATCCCTTATATCCCTCATAATGGAATGTGCAGGGCAGGCTTAAAATGAAATTCTAAAACGTTTTGCCGATCCCGAAGCCAAAATGGAACCTTGGAGCGGCCCGGTACTCGGGTGGCCAAAGTTTGATTTCGATTTCTTCCACAATGGGATATATATAATCAAAGTCCCCGATCTTTCGATCCTCTTTGCCGCTTATTTTTCCGACAACCGTCAGCAGGGTATCTTTTTTGTAGATCGCAGGGTCCAAAAATTGATTGGACCTCACCAGATATCGTCCTTCGGACTTCGCCCCATCAACCGGCCGATCCTGTTGTGAAAGACTCAATTCCAAAACCGTTATTTCGGATGAATCTGACGTGGCAAGGGTTTCAAGGATTTTACCGCCGAGTAAAACCGTCTCCCCCGCGTATTTGTCGGGATCCGCCTGGAGGACTTTAAAAGAATCGGAAAAGGTCACCTGTGAGCGTGTTTGTTTAGAAATTCCGCTCGCACAACCCAGAACGAAAAAAACAACAAAGATGACTATCGACTGGACGGCTGTTTTCACGGCTCCCTCCCCTACCCTTTATTTGTCGGGTTGTTTCTAACAACTCGTTTCAAAACTTGCTTTGAGTGATAGTTTGCCATTAGACAACTTTAGGAAAATTTAGCACGCATGGTCACCAGTAATACGGATGTCGATGGTAATAGGGACGCCGATAATAATAGTACGGATAAAAAGGATCGTAATCGTAAGGCCAGTATCGATTGTTGTCGTAAACCGTCCAAAGATATATTTCACGGCTTTGAAGGGTGATATAGGTGTAAGTACCCTGATCAACCGGCTCCGATGTCAAGCCGACAATTATCCCTGCAACGGTAATTTTACGATCTTTTCTGTAGATTTCGGGATCAAGAAATCCTTTGTGGGTAACTATGAATCTCCCCTTCGAGTCATCTCTGGAGCCGGGTTCGTCTCCGAATTGAAGCGGTGACTGCAAGACAATTATCATCGTTTTGTCCGAAAGATTCCGAATTTCAAGGATATAACCGCCCAGAATTACAGTATTACCCTTATATTTGGCCGGTTCTTTTAACAGTATTTCAAACGGCAAAGAAACCGACCTTTCCTTTCGCGTCTGCTTGGAGATAACCGAACAGGAAAAGGTCAGCAGCGTTGCAAACAAAACCAAACAAGTATTCCAATAGATCCTCATTGCAAAAATCCTTTTAACAATGATGATATCACGGTTCTGATGTTCAAAGGCCGAGGATGTTGTCCCGGTGAGCCAGCTTTAAATTCCACCGGGCAGGCAGATCAGAGGCGACCCATAAACTCTTTCACCTGATACTCCCACTCCCTGCCTTCGATCTCGACAATCCGGTGCATATCTTCTTCGACAAGGTTGACAGATACGTACCCACCTGTACCTTCAAAAAAAATGCAGCATGGATTTCGCTTTTTTTCAGATAAGCCGATATCTGTTCCAAAATAATTCGATGCCCGTTTTATAATTTCAGCCGGTGCCAGCTTGGTTTTTTTTGACATTCGTATCATCTCACGTTCCTTTGCTCCAATCGAACCACCCTTAATCCGTATATTTACGAGGTTTAAAAAATATCCATTTCTTCGGTTAAAATAATACCGCGCCCGGCATGGGTCAATACCGCACAAAGAGGTGTGCTTACAAAACCATCATCGGTGAGAGCGGAAGAACAACAGCAAGCTTTTTACCAGCTCGGACATAAAACTATAATCCAGCTTTTCCATGGTATCCGATCTCAAATGATAGTTGGGATTGCGGTAAAAGGCCGTATCCGTGACCATGACGGCCGAATATCCCCTATCCCAA
Source organism: Desulfobacterales bacterium (assembly GCA_011049715.1). Taxonomy (GTDB): domain Bacteria; phylum Desulfobacterota; class Desulfobacteria; order Desulfobacterales; family UBA2156; genus UBA2156. Next base: position 20,940 of record DRHF01000335.1, on the reverse strand, counting down.
AACGGTGCATGGTCGCTGAGCCTCACCGAAGGCAAAATATATCCACCCAAGGGAACGGTTTGTTTAATCACCGGTAAATTCCGGTTCTGCTTGAAAGCCTCAAACAGCGAACGCATAAAGGGTCTGGATTTGAAATTCCCCACAATACCGATAAAGTTACCTTCCTTGGGATATCCGAAAAACATCAAAGGAAAAGGATACCGCTGGCAACCCGGTTCATGACACGTATATCCCACCATTTCCAGGCAAATCATACCGTCTATTTGTTCTTTTGTCTGCCAGGCCTTTAATGCATAAACCCTGCTCCCCATGTGCTGCGTGCCGTAAACCGGCGGCTCCTCAAGGGCAAAGGAAACAAATCTCACTGTCAAATCCAATTGTTCACGCCCTTCTATCGCCTTTAACTGACGGGCGGTCTCTAGCTGAACGGCAATGGCACTGGCATTATCGTCAGCGCCGACTGTACCGGCTACCGAGTCATAATGGGCGCCCAGAATGAATCGCTTTCCGGGATTGTCACTAAAAGAAATCTCGGCTACAACATTGGCCACCGTTAAATTATGAAATTGATAGGTTTCACGATGGACCCGCAGACCGATCTTTTGATAAAACGCCTCGATGTATTCAGCGGCCCGTTTTAGGTTTTTTGGCACATGAACACTACGATCGCCGATGGTTACCGTGAGCTCTCTGAGATGTGCTTGCAACCGTTCTGTGGTCATCTGAATATCCTTCATTAATTCCTCCGGATTTTCGGAATATACAGGATGAATTTTAAAAACCGTCAAAAAGAACACGGTCATAATAACAAACAATGCGACCGCCCAAATTCTATAGCCAGGTTTTACAATATTAACCATACCGTTAAAGTCGGGGATATAGCGGATCTTCAACCTGCTGATAAAGGGAGGGAAATGGTGATGGTGCAACCGGCCCCATCGTTGTTGGCTGCCGTAACGGTTCCCCCCATTAGGTTGACAAATTTTTTTACGAGTGCAAGGCCGATGCCGGTTCCCCGGGTGGTCCGGGTAAGACGACTATCCACACGATAAAATTCATCAAAAACCTTTTTTAGCGCCTGGTGTGGAATGCCCGGTCCGAGGTCGGAGACATAAATTTTCATCCAATCACCGTCTCGCCCAAGCCGAATAGTGATCTCTTTTTTTGTGGATGTCTTGCCGAATTTCATACTATTTTCGATCAGATTGATTAAAACCTGAATCATCACCTCACGATCGTATTGGAAAGGCCGAATTTTTTTTTGTCCCACCTTTAGTGTAAAGCCTTCCTGTCTGAATTTTTCTTGCATCACCTCCTCAACTTCATGGATGACATCTTCAAATGTCCCTGTTTTCAAATCAATCTGTCGCTGTTTTTTTTCCAATTTTGAAAGATCCAAAACATTATTAATCAGACGGGAAAGACGGGCGCTCTCGGAATCTATTATGCGGAAATATTCCTGTTCCTTTTCGTGGTCTCGAGCGATGCCCTGTTCCAACATTTCGATATACATCCGGATATTGGTCAATGGCGTTTTCAATTCATGAGTTACAGATGAAACAAATTGCGAACGCCTTTCGGAAAGATCCACAATCGTGCGTGCGCTTTGATATATCACGAAAAGCCCGATCAAGAGAACTACGGCCAGAACAATCACCATGATATTCAGGGTGTTGCGACCGGCTGCTGGAGGAATCTGATCGGAAGTCAGTGTCGCGTTCAGAAATTCAAATGGCGAAGGAAAGATCCGGCTAAGTACAAATTTTGAATTCCTGGTGCTAACGCCGGCTTCTATCCTGTCAATTTCATTTCCCTGATCGATTACCCTGAGCCGAAGATTGGCAAAACCTGCCATCGGTTGAGTTACAAAATATTGTTGAGTCAAATGGCTGAGAAAAGCCCTAACCCGCAGGATAAAACCCTGCCGGTAAATTTTCTGGTTGATCATGATCCTGCGAAAAATAAAAATTTGGTCGGCACTGATGAAAACCGATTGCAACGGAGCGACTTCCACTTGAAAGCCCTCGGTCTCCCTCCCATTTGAAGCGGGCGCAGGCTGCAGATAGCCTTCAGATTCCGCCGGATATGACTTCCTTAACCCGGATCGTTTACCCGCTTTTGATTCGATAACCGCCCGATCTCCGCCAATCAACCCACCGCTGCTCCGGGTTTTTGCCACGGCTGCCGGTTCGGAACTTTTTGTCGTTTCTCGTAGTTCTCGTTTCGCTATATTTAAAGCCTGCGTCGGTGTTATTTTTTCGACTCTTTTTTCTTTCTGACCGAGATAGGTTTTGGGCTGCCGGGAGCGAGATAGATCGAGATATTTTTCCGCAAACCCGGTTTGCCGTTTTTCATCGGTGTCAGCGACAACCTTTGCCGGCTGAGTCATTATTCTGTCATTCCTGGTAACGCGTTTGCGGTTAAATATGTTGTTTGCGTGTTTTAATTTGGCGACTAGGCTTTTGTGCTCCAGCGGGATCGGTTTATCACCTACCACTATAGGCGTTTGGAAAGATCCGTCAGGATTGTTCTGAAAATATCCAAGGATATACTCATCACGCGGTAACCGGGACAGGGGCGAACGGCTTTTACCGGTTGAGTCTTGAAATTGATTAGACGGAAAAATATGATAATTGTATTCGTCAATCGCTCGCCCTTCCTCTAGTTTGACAATCGACGTAAGCGCCTGTTCAATTTCGTCAAAAAAGGTATCGGCGAAATAGCTCATTGTCGCCACCTCTTCCTGTTCCAGACCCCGATAGGTCCGCAAAACAAAATAAGCAAGCGGAATGGAGAGTGTCACCCAAAATATGAGAATCAGGATTTTTAGTCTTTTCATTCCTCGAGTTCCAACCGATAACCTTCGCCCCGAATTGTGGTGATAAAAGGGGTATCTCCTATTAGCAGGGAGATTTTTTTTCGGAGTTTAAGCATGTGAATATCCACCGTTCGCGTTTCAATTTTAGCATCTGCATAATGCCACACCCTGATGAGCAGCTCTTTTTTCGAAACAATCCGATCCTGGTGGCGAAAAAGATAATCGATTATATCCATTTCTCTACGGGTTAGTTCGATGACTCGATCCTGAAAAGCCGCTTTCAGGTTTTTCCCATCAAATAAAATATCGCGAAGGCGAATCTCAATATCATTTAAACTTTTTCCCGTTCGCCGCAATACCGCTTCTATACGCACCATAACTTCCCTAAGTGAAAATGGCTTGCTGATATAATCATCCGCCCCGGCCTTAAAGCCTGTTATTATATTATCTTCAGAACCCTTGGCAGTAACCAGGATAATCCCCTGGTTGGGCTTTTTGTTGCGAATTGCCTTACATATCGAAAAACCATCGAGGGTTGGAAGCATGACGTCCAAGAGGATCAAATCGTATTGTTCTTCAAGGCCGGCTTTCAGGCCCTGGCCGCCGTCTTCCAAGCCTTTAACCTCGTAACCGTTGAACACCAGCACATCGAGCAGGCCTCTCAACAGGGCCGCGTCATCTTCAACTACAAGAATACGTGCCTTGGTTTGCTTCATTACCTTCTTCTCCTTCGGTTCCATTAATTCAATGAAGAGTCGTCCCACATGACATTATAACAGATATTTTAATTTTCAAAGTAAAACTTATGTAAAATATTTTCGTCAATTTTTTACAATTCTTTGAATTGCGTTTCAGCAGGCTTGAATTAGTATGAAGGCACGAAGAGAAAACCCTATCATTCTTTTAACCGATCAACAGAAAGGAGTGCATCATGAAGAAAAAACGTTTTAACCTATTTATTTTTCTCGTCTCTTTAATCGCTGTCACCAGTGCAGCCATGGCTTACTCATCCAATAGAGGGAAAGCATTTCTACCGGGTTGGATGTCAACGCCAAGCAATCCGCCCAGCCTCATATCCGGGCCTATGAAGATTTCCGGACAACTGATCCAAGACAAAATCCTTCAGGGATCAGCGGGTACGGTAAACCTTGCACTTACCCTGAAAGCCGATGACATCATCGATTCCAACGAAGCAAACTTCCGCAATGTCGATATGGTGATCGTATTGGATCGCAGCGGTTCAATGAAGGGTCGCAAGATCAAAAATGCCCAACAGGCGGTATTAAACCTTCTATCAGCCTTATCTTCAAAAGACCGTTTTGCGCTGATCACCTATTCAGATGGTGTAAGCCAGGTCTCTAACTTGCGCAATGTATCAGATGTCAACCGCAAACAATTGGAGGCGCTCATCCATGGCGTGAGGGCGAGTGGCGGGACCAATCTTGGCGCCGGACTCCAGACAGGCATCAACGTGCTTTTATCCGCCAATCAAAATGGAAACAGCGGAAAAGTCATCCTCATTTCCGACGGTCTTGCCAACAAAGGCATTACCAGCCCCCAAGTCCTGGGCAATATTGCTGGTATTGCGGTGGAAAAGGAATTCGCTGTGAGCACCGTAGGCGTAGGAATCGATTTTAATGAGCTATTGATGACCAAAATCGCCGATAAGGGTGCCGGGAATTATTACTATTTGGAAAATCCCGAAGCTTTTGCAGAGGTATTTCAAAAAGAGTTCTTCTACACCCAAACCACCGCAGTCAACGGCATTTCGGTTCATTTATCTTTGTCGAGCGGCATATCCCTGATTCACGCCGCCGGTTATCCGATTACAGTTCAAAACAATCACGCAGTTTTTCACCCGGGTGATCTTCGGTCCAATCAAACCCGCAAGCTGTTTCTCACGCTGAAAGTGCCAAGTGAAAGGGTTGGAGAATTTACAATCGGAAAGATCAAGGTTCGGTATCTCTATAACGGTACGCCCTTTGAAGCAAGCCTTGAAGAAGCATTCAAGATCGCCTGTGTAAAAGATCAAAGGAAAGTTTTATCTTCCATCGATAAATCAGCCTGGACGCAAAAAGTTATCCAGGAAGACTACAACAGACTAAAACAGGAAGTAGCCGGTGACATCAAAGCCGGAAAGAAAGGTAACGCGCTCCGCCGGATAACAAACTACTACAAGGAAAAAGCCTCGATAAATAAAACGGTCGCTTCGGAAGAAGTCAACAAAAACCTGGATCGAGATCTTAAAGAATTAAGACAGGTCGTAAAAGATACTTTCCAGGGTGCTCCTTCAATTGTGTTGCAGAAGCAAAAATCAAATTCCAAGGCCCTTCAATACGAAGGATACAGCGGTCGGCGGCAAAAGTGATGAACACTTATATCATTCAACATGGAGGCAACCATGGCAATTTTAACAAGATTGATAAAATTATTTAAGGCGGATATCCATGGTGTTATGGATCAACTAGAAGACCAAGGTCTTCTGCTCAAACAACACCTCAGGGATATGGAGGAATCGCTGGGTCAGAAAGAAGCAAGGCTCAAAAAGATGTTGCTTTCCCGCGATCTGGCACAGCAAGACCATGATAAATCAAAAAAAGAAACCGAAAACCTGGAGCAGAATCTGGAAGTGGCGATTAAAAAGGAAAGGGATGATATTGCGCGGGTGCTCATAAAAAAACTCAAACCGCTTGCCAAAATCCAGGAGGAACGTCGACATCACATCGACATCCTGAATCAGGAGATTTCACATTTCAACCATGCTCTGGAACAGCAGCATCTTCAATATGAACAACTTCAACAGAAGGCCCATACCTATTTCCACAGGAAGGAGCAGGACGGATTGGAACAGACGTTTACCACCATGGGGCCAAATAGAATCTGTCAGGAACTTAGCGAAGAAGAAGTGGAACTGGAACTCCTCCAGAGAAAGGAAATGCTTAAAGGAGGTGCCGTGTCATGAAAACCACACAAAACCCCGTGCGAACGACGATGTTTTTTGGACTTATCTGTGGGCTTTCCTTCATCCCTTTGAGTCTTTATTCGGGCTATTTTATCCCATGGCCCAAAGCGTATTGGATGATCCTCTGCCTATACGTTGCGGCCTACGGATTTTTTCTGACCCGCTTAAGCAAAAAATCGCCATTGCGAATTTGTCCGTCCCTTCTGTTTCTTTTTCCGGCTGTCTTTTTAACCAGCTCCACTGCAATATTTTTACTCATAGCACTCGGAATTTTCAGCTGGATCCGCAGCGGCATCTGTTTTCAAACCATGCAAGCGAAAAGATTTTTTCCTGAAATCATTTTAAGTCTTGGTGGCGGCGCCCTTGTAGCCGGTCTAACACCTGTTTCGGCGGTTACGTGGGCATTGGGTATCTGGTTGTTCTTTCTGGTACAAGCGCTCTATTTTGTGTGGTTTGAAAAAACCGGGGATAAAATGGCGGAAGTTGAAATCGATCTGTTTGAAAAGGCAAGGATGGGAGCGGAAAAGATTTTATCAAACCCGTGACAGGCTCATCGTCAAATCAGATTTCGCCTATAAAAGGGGATGTGGGTTCAAAGAGACTACGACATCCCCTTCTTTTTTCATGCGGTGCAAGTGAGTTCGCTTCGCTCACAATCGAAATAATGGCTCTTTTTTGCACCGCATTGAAAAAAATATGATTCACAGTATTGACCACACCATCACCGATCCGGACTTGTGCGCCTCTGGCGCATACCCTGCAGAGGCCTATTTTTAAAACCACACTCGGCAGCCCAGGCTTCCTGTGCCCAAATTCACGTATTATTAGACAATTTGCAGCAAAATGCCTTCTTGACAATACGATCTTCATCCGGTATTTGAATTTTGGTAGTCTGAAGCCGCTTGGGACTTGCGGCCGCATCGTTGCAATACAATATGTTGTGACTCATCTCAAGTGGCCACACAACTCTGTTTTTCTGTTGATCTGTTTTCAAAAAGCGAATTCTTATCCTTTTGTGTGCTACTGAAAAAATAATATTATATTTTAAAAGGGGGAACGATATTAGGATTTGGGGGATGCCGTTGAAGAATTCGAACGCTTTTCGATGACAGGCCAACCAGGTGGGTACCTTCTGGTCGATAATGATCTCGGCGTACATGTGCCGGCTGAAGCACAGAGCCATGACGAAAACCCAAGTTTTGATCTCATGGCCACTGCTGAATGCGTCGATAATGTCAGGCCCCTTGCCAAAGTTCACCTGGGCGGCTTCTGCGGGTGCAAAATCCAGCATGCACGATGCGTCAGGTTTGGCTTTTTCGATTTTTTGTAAGAGCCGACGAACTGACGAATAACTGCCGGTAAAACCGAACTGCTCCACCAGCGCACGGTGGATGGTCGTGCCCTGAAAGCCGGTTTTAACTCATTTTGTAATCTGCTTTTCATAGGATTTGCACTGGGAGGTGCGAAATGAGGACAAGAAGAAAGCGAGTGAAGGGAGGCGAACAATGCGCGGCTTGAACGGCAAGAACGTGCTGGTGACCGGTGGAGCCAGTGGCATAGGCCAGGCCACCGCGACGCGCTTTCTGGAGGAGGGCTGCGCCGTTTGCATCCTCGATCACAGCGCCGAGGCGCAAGCTCGGGTTGCCCAGGAGCTGCCGGGGTTGACCGGGGTGATCGACGCCGACGTATCGAGCCTGGAACAGGTACAGGCGGCATTCGCCGAGGCGATTGATCGCATGGGGTCGGTCGACGTGCTGATCAACAACGCCGGCATCAGCATCCGCCACGACTTCCTCGATATCACGCCAGATGAGTGGGACGAGGTGCTGGGCGTCAACCTCAAGGGGGTCTTTTACGCGGCACAGACCGCCGCGCGGCACATGATGGACAAGGGCTCCGGCGTGATTCTTAACACCGCCTCCACGGGCGGTTCCACCGGGTACCCACACTACGCCGACTACAACGCCAGCAAGGGAGGCGTGATCGCGTTGACCCAGTCCATGGCGCTGGAGCTGGCCCCCGTTGTCCGCGTGAACGCGATCTCTCCCGGGTATGTGCTCACCCCGATGCAGCGCGCCGAGTATACGGACCCGATGCTGGACGCGGTGAACCGCAAGATCCCGTTGGGGCGGCACGCGAAACCCGAGGAGATCGCCGCGCTGTTCGCGTTCCTGGCCTCCGAGGACGCCGCGTTTGCCACTGGCCACGTCTATGTCATGGACGGCGCAGAAACCACCGGGGGTCTCTGCAGCCAGTGGGTCCACGAGTAGCTTGCCGAGCGTGGCAGCGGCTCGATTAACCACACTAGCTCCGGCCTGGGGGAGTTATTATTATTAATTTTTCAAAAGGAGGTGTTAAATGAAAAAACTATTGTTTGTGGGATTGTTGATCGTCAGTTTTGTATTCGTTGGTGCCGGTAGCGCTTTTGCAGGCTCGGTTCTGGATGAGATCATGGCGGCCGGGGTAATAAAGGTCTCCACAGATGCCAACTACGCGCCCCAGAGCTCTATCAACGACAAGGGTGAACTGGAGGGTTTTGATATCAGTGTGGCCAAGGAAGTTGCCAAACGCCTGGGTGTCAAGGTTAAATTCGTAACGCCTGACTGGGATCTTATCACTGCCGGCAAGTGGGGTAAACGTTGGGATATTTCCATCGGCTCCATGACCCCCACCATGGAGCGCCTGAAGGCACTTCATTTCACCATGGCTTACTACAGCACACCCGCCCAGTTTGCTATTCACAAGGACAACACCACTATCAAAAGCCTCAAGGATCTGGCCGGCAAGCGCATCGGTTTAGCAGCCGAAACCACCTATGACCGATATCTTAATAGAGACCTTGTGCTTGTGGGCGTCAAGATTGAGTATCAGGATTGGAGTGCGGGTAAAATCGAGACCTATCCGACAGATGCCAACGCTATAGAAAATCTGGCCCTGGGCGATGGTGTCCGGATTGACGCTTTGATCACCGCCAAGCCGACCCTTTTTGAAGCCATAAATGCAGGTTGCGGCGGCAACTGCCCCTTGAAGATGCTGGGCGATCCTGTCTTTTATGAGCACCTGAGTTTTGCCCTTGACAGGAGCCGACCAAATAGTGAGTCTCTACTGAAAAAATTGAACGAGATTCTCTCTTCCATGTACAAAGACGGCACACTGGTGGATCTTTCCATGCAGTTTTACGGCCAGAACCTCATTCCTAAGCTATAGCATATAGTTGCATTTGTTGTATCTCCGGTTTCCCTCTGCCGCTTTTTGCCTAGCGGGAAACCGGATTTTCACTTGGAAAATATTTCGACCGGCTGGTGCGAATTTGTCTTTTAGTTGTTTATCCGGCGAAGCTTAGAGTTAAGCACAGGACAGAACCTTGGCCGGCGTGGCAATATGCAAAACGTGATTCTGTAAACGGGATGCAGTTTGGAGGCGAAATGAACCAACCCAACAGTGTTGCGAAGCGAGGAATTCCCCCGGAAGCGCTTGAGGTGATGAAGGGGATAGATGCCAGGCGGAGGCATTTCAGTCGAAATTTAAAAATTTCCCTTGCAGGTATGGTGGTGTTGCTTGCTCTGGGACTCGTGGTGCTGGGACTCGATTTTAAATTCATGGGCAAGTATCTTGGATTTATCCTTATGGGGATCGGGTTTACGCTGCTGGTCTCCACTCTGGCAATAAGCCTGGCATGTGTCTTTTCCGTCATCGGCGCCCTGGGCAGACTTTCGCGCAACCCGATCTTTAACGGCATGGCTACCCTTTACGTGTCGTTGATTCGGGGCACACCGCTGCTGGTGCAGATTTACATGTGGTACCTGGCCCTTCCCCAGATCGGTGGCTCACTTGAGAAGCTTGGCCTTGTGGGGATCCAGAAATATTTGACCCTGCCCGCCATACCGGCCGGTATCATGGCCCTTGCCGTGTGCTACGGTGCCTACATGACCGAAACGGTCAGAGCCGGAATTCAATCCATAAAGATCGGCCAGAGTGAAGCTGCCAGATCCCTGGGCATGACCACCACACAGACCATGCGCAGGGTCATCTTCCCCCAGGCCCTGCGGGTCATTATTCCTCCGGTCTCAAATGAATTTATCGCCATGGTCAAGGATTCGTCCCTGGTATCTCTTATGGGAGTCTGGGAGCTCAGCTTCCGGGCCATAAAAATCGGAAGACGATATTTTCAGTCCCTGGAGATGCTGATCGTGGTGGCGTTGATCTACTGGGTGATGTGCATTATCCTGCAGACCATACAGGAGAAAATCGAAAAACATATGGCCCGGGGAGAAAGAGGGGAACACGGATGAACAACAGCACAGCAATGGTCAAAATTCGAAATCTTCACAAGGTTTTTGGCAAGGATCTTCACGTGCTGGACGGTATTGATCTGGATGTGCACGTGGGTGAGGTTGTATCAATCTTAGGTCCTTCAGGATCGGGGAAAAGCACCCTGCTGCGGTGTATCAATTTTTTGGAAGAGCCCACCGCAGGGACCATTGAAGTGGATGGCGTGGTCATCAAAGCCGGCGAAAAATCCAGCGATCATGTTGCCAAGATTCTTGATATCCGCAAAAAGACCGGGATGTGTTTTCAGTCGTTTAACCTCTTTCCCCACATGACCGCCATCGGAAATATCATGGAGGGGCCCGTGACGGTATTGGGCCAGACCAGGAAAGAGGCGACCCCCTATGCCGAGGAACTCCTCGATTGGGTGGGTCTTTCCGATAAACGCGATGAATACCCGGCACGCCTCTCGGGCGGTCAGCAACAGCGTGTGGCCATTGCCCGAAGCCTGGCCATGAAGCCCAAGATCATGCTTTTCGATGAACCGACCTCGGCCCTTGATCCTGAACTGATCGGAGAGGTTGTGGATGTAATGGAGCGCCTAGCCAATGAGGGCATGACCATTATTGCCGTGACCCACGAGATGCATTTTGCCCGCGATGTTTCCAGTCGGGTGTTTATAATGGATGGCGGTAACTGGGTGGAAGAGGGGACGCCAGAAGAGATGTTCACTAACCCCAAGGAGGAGCGCAGCAGGCAATTTTTGGCTCATATTCTTTAAAACAGAAGGGATGGTTGTTGACGTATTTATAGAAAACGGCTTGTAGAAAATTTGATAAAACTTTCACAGAAAGAAAAAAGAATATGGCATTAGATTTGGAATTTATCCGCGCCCAGTACCCTGTTTTCAGCAACCCCGAAACCGCACGTTGGGCCATGTTCGAAAACGCAGGCGGCTCTTATGTCCCGCACCAGGTCATCGACCGCCTACACGAGTTTTTCCAGTTCACCAAGGTCCAGCCTTACGGTCTCTTCCAGCCTTCTATTGCCGCCGGCGAGAGCATGGATGCCGGCTACCAGGCCATAGCCGGTCTACTTAACTGTCATCCGGACGAGCTGACCCTGGGCCCTTCAACTTCCATGAATACTTATGTGCTGGCCCAGGCTATTCGGCCAACATTAAAGCCGGGGGACGAGATCATCGTCACCAACCAGGACCACGAGGCCAATATCGGGTGCTGGCGCCGAATGGAGGAGTTCGGGGCGGTCCTGAAAGAGTGGCGTATCGATCCGCAAACCGGTGAGCTTTCCCTGGAAGATCTCGAGCGTCTGATCAGCGGCAACACCCGCCTGGTCTGTTTTTCCCTCTGCTCTAACATCGTGGGAACCATGAACGATTTTGAAACCATCTGCAGCATGGCCCATGATGCGGGCGCTATAGCCATTGGCGACGGGGTGTCGTTTGCCCCTCACCGCGTGCTGGACGTAAATGCCAGCGGCCTGGATTTTTACCTGTTCAGCACTTACAAGACCTTCGGGACTCATTTGGGGGTCATGTGGGGCAGACCAGCGATTCTGGACACCGTTGAGCCTCAGGGGCACTATTTCAACAGGGATATCCCCAACTACAATTTCAACCCCGCCGGCCCCCTGCATGCTCAAATCGGCGCTCTGGACGGTCTCCGGGAGTACATCGAGGCCGTGTACGGGCACCATTTCGATGAAGCGCAACCCGGCTTTCACGCCAGAGCCGTAAGGGTATTCGAGCTTTTTGCCGAACACGAAACCACTCAGGCCAATCGGATTTTAGAGGCCGTCAAGGCCATCCCCGGTTCGAGAATCATCGGCCAGGATCAAGCCCTGACTGGATCCCGCGCGGCAACCATTTCCATTACCATAGACGGCATGTCTTCGGGTGATGCCGTCAAAAAGCTTGTGGAAAGGGATATTGCGGTCCGCAACGGGGACTTTTATGCACTTCGCTGCCTGGAGGCTCTGGGCATCCAGGACCCGGAAGATGGGGTCGTCAGGATAAGTCTCGTGCATTACAACACCGAACAGGACGTCAGCAGGCTGGTTGAGGCCTTGGGAGAATTAGCTTGAACCAGTTAATAAAAAATGAGTTTAGAAATTTGCTTTCTTCTGCCCATATTTCTTTTTCAATTGATCATAACACGACAAAAGTTCCACAGATCTTTCCTCGCTTTCCTCAATTTTGAAAGGTTTGCAATCATAATCCAAGAATTCTTTCATTATATCGCGCGCTGAATCCGTAAATACTACCGTACCGTCAGCTTCAATTCTTTCAATACCATCCTTCTTTTGAGCATTCTCGTTGATCTTTTTAGCACGCTCCATCGTAATTCCATCAGGAAAAACAATCTCCACTCCTTTCCCGGACATTCTTACAGGATACCCTCCCACTTCTCCATTGGGACCAGGAGCGAAAGAGAGTTCTCCAGTGTCGAAAAGAAGATGATAAATGGTTTTTACCGCTGAGGAAGCTGTAATAGGGTGTGTGTGCCGGCCAGGTAACCAATCTTTAATTCCATCCATAATCAATTTGTCAGCATCAAATTGTTTAGTCACATCCCTATCCCCAACCATCATTTTTACAAAATAAGGCGTCCCGCTCCTTCCATACGTCATAAACTGTGCAACGTGACTATGATGCATCACCAGGTAGGTTGCAACATTACTTGCGGGGATAAGGAGATTCTCTGCTATTCCTCTCTTTATACCGGGTAACAATAACTCACCATTGCCTATGCCGCAGGTGGGGGTAAAACCGGCTCTCCACAGCACCGCATTTGTAAAATCTGGATAACAACAGTTAACTACTAAAGTTTCGATCTCATATTTGGCAATTGCTTGCATTAGCTTGTAAATCAAAGTCAAGTGAATTGGTCCCCAAGGTCCGAATCCAGCGCTTTCTATTTTGGTCCAAATTTCTGGTGAAATTTCGCTGACTATCCACCAAGGCTGGAGGGTGGCGCAATTGCATATTACCTTAGGTTTATACTTTCTTAGAAGTTCACCCGTCTTGTCGATGTCAAATAAATCGAGTTGAATGAACACAACTTTTGGTCCTCGACCAATAAAGGAAGATCCCGCCCACGCAGAATAGGCTCTCTTACGTCCGGGATCATCACTTCTGCTCGCGACCAGGATCTTTTTATGATCAATACCAGGTGCACGGGCTAACAACTCAACAACCCATCCACCCAAATCTCCAATACCAATCACCATCACATCCGCATAATCAAACATTGGGTAATCCTTTCTTATGTCTCATAATTCCAAGGATGAATCGGTCATCAAGGCTTGGAGGTGAGAAATTCCAATTTCCATGTAAGGCTTCGTCAGTGTCTCCGCCTTCCTCGCTCAGGGGAGAATGTCTTGGTGCATTTTTTAGTAGCCCAATTACTATCATTAGCCACTCGCTCTCCTAAATAATTTAAGTTGTGCAACAGTCCTTTTAATGGGGAGACTCTCAATTCAGCGCCTAACTGAGGGGAAGCTCTTTTTCTCCGGCTTGGATAATTTGCTTCAATTCAGATTGAACTTTTGGCTCTAATTCTGGAACGTGATGATTATTAATGATCCATCTAATCTCTTCCCAGGCCAACTCTTCAAGATCTTTCCACTTTGTCTCCGAATTTTCAGATTTTTGGAAAAGAAAGGAAAAGTCCCAAAGTTTAGGTAGATTATTTGCTGTGTGTTCTTTATCCAAATAGTGACCTCGAGGACCAACATTACGGATTGTGTCAAAAGCAAGAGTGTCACCATTCACCTCAACGCCTTGGCCAATAATATTAATGGCCTCATTAATTTCTCTATCAAAGCAGATTCTGGCAGGATGCCATATATTATCATCTCCTATTAGACTGATGCTGAAACACATATCGGCTCCTGCAAGCGTTGCTAGCAATGGAAGATAAACATTTTCTTTGCCGACCTGCCAGCGGTTCAGCTCATAACAACTCCCACCATATGATGCCCCTTGATAGGCTGGAACTCCATAATAGTGTGCCAGCTGAACAGCTGCAACATTTGCAATCTGAGCAGAAGTGGAACTGTAGACGTAGTCACCGCTGCGGGGATCGATGATAGCCGGAATAATGGACATGAAGCACGGACAGCCTGGATTGATAATCTGCGCCAACACCATCGTGCTGAGGACTTCGGCCAACCCTTGTGCAAGGGTTCCGGCCTGTGAAGCAGGTGCCGTAGTTCCCATGATCGGCATGGCCATGTGGCCGGTGGGCATACCGGCATTGGCAAAACCCATAATCGCCTCCAACCCTCCTTCATCATGGGCTAAAGGGGAGATATCACAGGTTAAAGCGGAAAGAAGGGGGCGCGCTTTGAGATTCTCCATGCCTCCCGCGACGATTGAGGCCATTTCCAGGGCATACTTGACCCCTGCATCTCCCAGAATGCTGGCTGACATGACATGTTTTTCAGTGTTATTGAAGCAAGCATCCAGCTCATGTAGCATTGGATTCTTTTTAGGAGCAACTGCTGCTACATTTGGCCAACAAATTGAAATGATGGGCATATAATCCACGATTTTGGCAGCATTAATCACGTCCTCCTTTCTGGAGGGTCGAACGGCATTTGTTTCAAAATCAATTGCAAGGGCAGCAGTTCCACCATTATTACAGTAGGTTCCACTTTTCCCATCGAGTTTAACATCAAGCTCAGAGCGTTCTCTTGCAGGTAAAGTAAAGTGTCTTGGTGCCTGGGCTGTAAATTTTTTAACTATATCTGAAGGAATTTTTACTTTTTTATTCTCAAAATCAACCTTAGATCCTGTCTCGTGCATTACTTTGAGTGCCTTTTCAGATGGCATGTAAACTCCAACCTCATTAAGGATGGTTAAAGCTGCTTGGTCAATCATTCTAATATCGCTATCGTCTAGTATGCTTAGCCTGATTTTGGATTTCATCGGTTGGATTGATGCAGGTCGATCTACCATTTTCTTCATAAGATTAATCCTCCATACTCTGACATCATAGTAAAGGTCCAGTTAGCCTGAATATTCACAAGTAAGATCATTCTGGCAAAATAATTATTCAATGCCTTACAAACGGAACTTTTATGTCTACCGAATAAACTAACAGCAGCAAAACACTTAAGCCATGCTTTGAGACTTAAAAATTTTTCAGCACCTCATCAACACCAACGAGGATTTTTTCAATATCATCCTCATTATGAGCAATACATGTTATTTGGTGTAGCCCGTTGCTAACAGGTATATAAACACCTTGATTACGCAGTTTGTTGGCAAATCTGTTGTATTTCTCTTGGTTAGCATGACCGCAATAGTCTCTAAAATCCATAATCTCTTCTTTTTCAGTGAAATAAATTTGAAACATCGGCCCAAAGCCTTGCACTATAGCGGGAATCTTTCGGTGTTTGAATATTTCTTTGTAACCTGCAATTATCTTATCTCCAGTCTCATATAGATGCTTAATGGCTGAGTTGCCATTTCGAGTTAGGACATCAACGTTGGCATTTACCACTTCCATAGCCAAACGTGTTGCGTTAAAAGTTCCGAAGTGCAATACTCCGCCCCATGTGAATGCTTCCATAATGTCATTCTTGCCGGCCACCAAACCAATCGGCATACCCGCCCCCATGGCTTTACCAAAAGTTGCGATATCTGGAATAACTCCATAATATTCCTGGCAGCCCCCCGGTGCGTATCTAAAACCTGTCACAATTTCATCGAATATCAAAAGAATATCATTATCTTTTGAGATTTGTCGCAAGTCCTCAAGAAATCCTGGTTTGGGCAGGATGCAACCAATGTTACTTGCGATTGGCTCCGTTATTATTGCTGCAATTTGACCCTGATATCTTTTTATATTATCTGATACTAAATCTATATCGTTCCATGGACAAACAATCGTATTTGATAAAGATTCCGGAGGAATACCCGCGGAATCAGGTATATAAACCGGACCTCTTCGAGTGCCCCATGCATCTAACGGTTTGGCATGGGTGTTAACAAGAAAGTCGTCATACCAGCCATGGTAGTGCCCCTCGAATTTTATAAATTTATTTCGTCCTGTGTATCCTCTTGCCAGCCTGATAGCCGCCATAGTTGCCTCTGTTCCGGAATTTGTGAAACGGATTTTTTCAGCGCATGGTATTTGCTGACACAGTTTCTCCCCAACTTTTACTTCCAACTCTGATCCCGTTGCATAGTGTGTCCCTTGTTCTGCAGCGCGGCAGTATGCTCTGACAATTTCAGGGTGTGCATGACCGAGAATCAATACACTAAAGCCTAACATCAAATCAACATACTCATTTCCATCAAGGTCATAGATCCTTCCACCTTTTCCATAGTCCACAAATATCGGATGGGGGGTATAAAACGCACCTCCTCTGGAGGGCGAATTTACACCTTCAACATATACTTTTAATGCCCTCTCATATAAGAGCTTTGACTTTGTATAAGGCATCCCAATAACTCCTTTCTTTGTTAGGAATCGTATATTATGCCATTTTTAACATTCTCGAATGACTCCTTCAGCAGTCATTTATTCACATTCGAACTCTTTGGCCCTGCGGATCATAAGGTGCCTTGAGGTGCACTATGGCCGGTATTCGCGTGCCTTCTACATCGATTTCATAATTTCCTGACGCAATCCATTCATCATCTATTCCATCGGGGTTCTCCACATACCCCATCCCCACCGCTGTGCCGAAGAAATGCCCATAGGCCCCGTGGGTAAGGTATCCGATGATTTTCTCATTGCGGTATATCGGCTCACCCTTATAGAGTAAAGGCTTGGGATCCTCCAGCGCAAAGGTCACCAGTTTGCGGGTCAATCCAACTTCCAACTGCCGGACTAAAGCTTTGCGACCGAGGAAATTTTCTTTCTCCAGCTTGACTGTATGGGTAAGAGCCGATTCATAAGGAGTGAAATCCGGTCTGAGATCAGAACCCCACTCTCGGAACCCCTTTTCCATTCTAAGCGAATCCAATGCATGCAAACCGACCCATTTCAGGTCGAAGTTTTTTCCTTCTTTTACGAGCGCATCAAAAACT
Source organism: Desulfobacterales bacterium (assembly GCA_011049715.1). Taxonomy (GTDB): domain Bacteria; phylum Desulfobacterota; class Desulfobacteria; order Desulfobacterales; family UBA2156; genus UBA2156. The sequence goes on along the minus strand of DRHF01000335.1, from coordinate 3,828 downwards.
CCTGTAGCAAAATCAACCGGTATATAAAGTTCCCAGCCTAATTCGCCCACATATGAGATTCTGAGTGCAAGGGGCCTGGCATAGGCCACATCAATTCTTTGCGCGGTGGCAAAAGGAAATGCTTCATTGGAAAGATCTGCATCACTCAATCTTGAGAGCAAATCTCGAGATTTTGGTCCCATGATAGCTAACATAGCGTAACCGGAGGTTATATTCGTAATGAAAGCATGCGCGCTCTCTGGGATGTGCCGGCTGATCCAGTCAAAATCACGAGTTTTGGTGGTAGCGCCAGTGATTATTAAATAGGTCTTCTCAGCAAGGCGTGTGGCGGTGAGATCGGCCTCAATACCCCCCCTATGATTTAAAAGTTGAGTGTAGACTATCTTGCCAATCGGCACAGCAACGTTATTTGCGCACATATGCTGCAGAACTTGCTCAGCGTCATTTCCCTGAAGCAGAAACTTAGCCTCACAGGTCAGTTCGTATACCCCAACTCCCCTGCGGACGGCCATGTGCTCCTGCGCGGAATAATGAAACCAGTTTTGCCTGCCCCAGCTATATTCGTATTTCGGTTCCACACCATCCTGAGCATACCAGTTAGGCCTTTCCCAACCGTTGCCGACTCCAAAACACGCCCCCAGTTTGGCTAATCGGTCATGAAACGGTGAGCAGCGGACAGGTCTGGCCGTCCAAGGCTGCTTGAAAGGCCAGTGAGCAGCCAGGAGATTTCCAACAGTCTCTACTGTGCGATCATGCAAAAAGCTTTTATTTATCTCCCAGCTGTGACAGCGCCTGACATCAACCGTCCATAAGTCTTCGGTGGGGGAACCTTCAACTATCCATTCGGCTAATGCCTTCCCCACTCCTCCAGCGCTAGCAACACCAATAGAATTCATACCTGCCGCAACAAAATAATTCTTGATCCCTGGAGCTTCTCCAAGCATATATGCGTTATCCGGAGTGAAACTCTCTGGCACAACTGTTAAGTGCCGTACTTCTGCTTCTCCAAGCGCAGGACAGCGTTCTACGGCTTTTTCGATAAATACTCCAAACTGATCCCAGTCCTCATTGAGTTCAGTGAACTCGAAGTCTTCCGGAATTCCATTCATTCCCCAAGGTTTGGCTTTTGGCTCAAAGCCTCCCATCAACAGGCCACCTACTTCCTCACGAAAGTAAATTTGGGCATCATAATCGCGTAGAAACGGCATTCCTTTATAGAGACCTTCAATCGGCTTTGTCACGATATGCATGTGCTCAGCTGCATACAAGGGAAGGTTCACACCGACCTTCTTTCCCAATTCACGAGCCCACATGCCGGCGCAGTTAACAACATATTCACAAACAATATTACCTTTGTCTGTGCCCACTCCACAAACTTCCCCGTTTTTTGTCTCAATGTCAGTCACTTTAACATTTTCGAGAATTTTGGCCCTCCCCATACGTGCCCCTCTGGCCAGAGCCTGAGTCGTATCAACAGGATTCACAATGGCATCTTTCGGCACATAGTAGGCAACTGTTAGTCCTTCAGTGCTCATTATTGGCCAAATTTTTCTAGCTTCTTCAAAACTGATCTTCTCCATTTCTATACCAAAAGACCGAGCCAAAGCTGCCCCTCGTGCGTATTCATGCACTCGCTCTTCTGTTCTAGCTAAAAGTATGGAACCACTGCTGATGAACCCTGTTGACTGTCCAGTTTCTGCCTCCAGTTTTGAATAAAGCTCGATACTGTATTTTGCTAGTTTTGTTAAAGCTTCCGTTGTCCTCATCTGTGCTATAAGACCCGCTGCAGCCCATGTCGTACCGGATGTAAGCTGTTTTCTTTCCAATAATACTACATCCCGCCATCCATGTTTTGTTAAGTGATAGGCTACACTACATCCGACAACACCCCCTCCAATGACCACTACTTGCGCGTGTTTAGGTAATTGTTCTACCATTTTTCTTCCTATATTGACGTGATTAGCTGGTTGAGGTTTTCTTAATGCATACCCATAATTTCATCTACGGATTTCCTTATATGTTCCAAAGTTGCTAGCTTAAGCCCAGCTTCATCCTTCATTTGGATGGCTTGGATCATTTCAATAGTATCCTTGAATACCAATTTGACCCCGGTTTTAAGCGGTATAGATAGCCAAAATCGTATAAAATGTTGGAGCATGCGTTCAAGTATTTGAGCAAGTTCGTAATTTTTTGATGCCTTAAAAAGTGTCCGGTGAAATTTTAGATCCAATTCAACAAGTTGCCTATTTGTTGGGATTTCAGAAAGATTTCCAATTTCTGTACTGATTTTCTTAAGGGTACTTAATTCTTCTTTATCGATGCGATACATAGCCCAAATATTAGCCTGGACTTCCATTATTGAACGAATTTCAGATATCTCTTTAATTCTTTCAATGCTCAGTGGGCTTACCAAAAATCGTCCGCCATCTCGTAAAACCCATCCTTCGGATTCAAGGTAGATTAGCGCTTCTTTGGCTGGAGACCGACTGATGTTGAAGGATTTTGCTAATTCGCTGACATTGATTAAGCTTGTCGGTGATAAATCCAACCAAATTATTTTTTCTTTTAATGCGTGATAAATTCTTTCTTGTTCCATTCTTTTATTCACCTATTTTTTTCAATTTGTACCTGAAACTCAAAATAACCCAATAGCTTTAAATGAGAGAAGTGTAGATTTTCATCTCAATACAAGCGTTTTAATTGCTATTGCCACATGAATTCAAGTTGAATTCACACTATCACCACCTTGAATTCATTGTCAAATCTTTTTTTATTGCCAAGCTTATTATGAATTATAATGAATGAAATAAGATCCTATATACATTAAAAATATGGACTTGGATTGTTTGCACAAAACCATCTCCGCACTCGTGTGTAAGTACGCAAAATTTATATATAACAAGGAGATAATACCCCACACGATCCATTATCTACAAAAATGATCACAATAGCGGTCGCTAATCAAAAAGGCGGTGTCGGTAAAACCACCATAGCATTTAATCTATCCAACAAAGGCGGTGCCGGGTGCGGTTGTCGCCATTCAGACATTCGGGGATTTTCCACAGGGATTTCATCCCCACTTTCATATTTTGGTTTCAGATCCGCCTGAAGCGGATGGGAGATCAAGCGCAAGCCGCTCCCGATAGACAACGTTTATCCGCCTCTGGAGGACCCCGCCCATCGGTGTGTTCCCCGCATACGACGAGCAGCCGGGACCCAGTATTGATGATTACACTTGTCCGCCTTGGAGGATCACCTATCCGGACTTGTGCGCCTATGGCGCATTACCCCGTCGAGGCCTATTTTTAAAAACACACTCGGGCAGCCCAGGCTTCCTGTGCCCAAATCACGTATTTTTAGACAATTTGCAGCAAAATGGCTTCTTGACAATACGATCTTCATCCGGTATTTGAATTTTGGTTGTCTGAAGTCGTTTGTGACTTGCTGTCGCATCGTTGCAATACAATATGCTGTGACTTATCTCCAGTGGCCACACAACTCTGTTTTTCTGTTGATCTGTTTTCAAAAAGCGAATTCTTATCCTTTTATCCTTTTAAAAAACCGGGGATAAAATGACAGAAGTTGAAATCGATCTGTTTGAAAAGGCAAGGATGGAAGAAGTAATCAACGTTTAAAATTTCGAAACCCGTGTGAAACCCAGTTTATGATCCACCCGAATGCGACCGGGCCAAAACCGATATAAAGAAACAGGGGCATATTTTTCTGCCATGGTTGAATCACAGCCGCCATCAACAGCGGCCAGAAAACAGAAGTTGCGATTGCCAGCCGCATCTTTCCGGATAGCGCAAAAACTTGTTCAAGTTGTTT
>DRHF01000334.1 GCA_011049715.1 Desulfobacterales bacterium | reverse complement strand
GGGCGTTTAGCCGGAACCTTCCGAGGCCTTGTTTTCAAGCGTCTTAAGACGAATGACCCGGTTATTATATTTACAGACCGGCCGAGTTCCGGTTTTACACCCGCTTTGACCTGAGTTTGAGCCGCCGACCGATTCAATATCCTGCCCGGCGCTCGGGTCTAAATATATATGGCCTCATTAGTAACCCGAATTACGATTTCTAATAAATTTATAACATCTTGATAAATGCGGGGATCCTCAGACGCACTGGGGCCTGCAACATTTAATGTTTTAATCCGGTTTAGGTTGACCCAGTCAGCAATAAAATCTCCCTCTTGAAAAAGGTTCGTTTTATTCAGATCCGAATGATGGCATGGTTTATTGCGTTTTACGGCCATCTCTTTGGTATAAGCAGAACCGCCGGTGAGCTTGCCATGGGAAACGATCAGGGTCCCATCTGAATCGATAACATTTTGTTCGGTACGCCTCGGGTAACTGGAAGTGGACATTTCTTTCAGCTGGTATTTGTCAGAAAGCCTTCCATCCTCGTTTATTCGGCCTTTGGGTATCGAGCCGCCATGGGGGATCCCCAGCCTAATGGCAGCATCCAAAGCAGCCTGGTCTGCACCGGTTTGACCCCCTGAAATGATTTTTTTAATCATGATAACGTATCATTACTCGATCTGAAACCTGTTGTAATTGATGAAAGTCGATCGGTGGCGTGATCAGATATTTTGTAATATTTTTCCCCCTTTTTGGCAACAGTGCCTTCATTGATCAACTTTTCCAGATGCTTTTTCATAAGTAACCGCTCCCCTAATACATAAAACACTTTCGGTTCTCTCGGCTTTCCATATACGATACAGGCACCAATTATATCCATTAGCGTTTTTGGCTTTTCCAAGAGATTGAGGAGTTTTCTCTCCCTTTCAAATATTACGCCAAGGTACTGATCCCAGAGACGACCGGGTTGCTCTTCAAATATGCCGGTTTCATGGCAAGTGAGCCATACCTTCGCCGGTATATGTCTTAAACGGTTGACCGATTCGATTGTATCCTCGATGCTTGCCTGTGTGTCCCCATACCAGGGACCGAACCGGGTCAAGTCATAGTCTGCCATAAAAAGGACGCCGGGCTCCCTAAAAAACAATGCAAGGTGGCCGGGTGTATGACCGGGTGCGCCGATCACATCGATCGTTACCGTGTCGAGTTGGATGGTATCCCCACTTTTTAAGAAACGCGCCGGTTTTCGCGGTCGAAAGTGGAACTGTTTGACAAGGAGCTCCCGCCAATGCCGGCGTTCTTCTTCACTGAGCTCTCCGTAAGAATCGATAAAAAGATCAATATCCATAAGCGGCGGTGCGTCCGGTTCCGAGATACATAAAGGAAGATCGTCAAATAAGTCGAGATGCATTTGGTGATCTTCATGCCAATGGCTGAGCCAAACCTCCCTCACAGCAGAATTTTCGCGAAGCTCAGCCAGTTTCATCCGATCAGAAGCAGGATCAATCAAAATACCCGCACTTTCAATGTAAATCGAATGGCAATAAGGATACTTCCCCTGGTTTTCCCCCGTGATAAACGTAACAGGTCCGAACTGTCTCTCATTCATCGGTCTTCCATCTCCAGGATACTCTCATTCTCAATCGGTTGTTTTGTTCAAAAAGAGGATAGGGATAAAATACGACAGGGGAGTTTAAGCTAAATCACCTTTGAGTGTCAAGGGGGGAGGGGTGTAGTTTGATCCGCCGCAGGCGGGTTACTTTGCCGTCTAATTTCGACCTGTTACAAGGCTGTCAACATTAGTTTTAGAAAACCAGCCAAGGTACTGAATGAACAAAGTGAGGTTTTTTGCAAAATTTTGTAACAATTTTTGTAGCATTTCCCCCCCCTTTGTAAAGTATCAATTGATGAAACAGGTGGAACAAAAGCCGAGGAAACGATGGAGAAGTTGACCAGATATGTTCAATAGGTTATTTAAAGGCAATATCAAAGGAATGGTGAAATCAAAATGTCAGCGCAATATCCAGAGTGCCCCTTAAATAATCACAAGACTTGTGACGAGATTGCCAACCCAAGGGTCTGCGCCATCGTCAGAGAGGATATGGTCTGTCTATTAGAACACCTAAAGGAAACCAAAGAAAACATAGCGATTAAAGTTATAAAGAAGACACGTAAGGATCTGTTTCATAGTTAGAGGTAAAAAATCTTTGAGTGATTAAAAGATTTTTATTGACTGCGGAAGTTTGCTGTTGTAATATTTGAACATATGTTCAAGTATTCAAAGAGACGGCGATGAATTTATCCAGAACCCGATTAATTGAAGAGGACGGTTGCGAAATCCGAGTGATTCATTTTGACAGGGTTGAGCAAGCCCGTCGAGAAGTTATCACAGACCATGAACTCGATCGGTTGTCGTTAACCTACAAGGTACTGGGAGACCCAAACCGTCTTAAAATTGTAATGGCACTAAAAAAGGTTGAAATGTGTGTCTGCGATCTGGCTGCCTTTACCGGTTTGACCGACTCTGCCGTTTCGCACCAACTGCGTCGTTTGAAGGATTTGGCGCTGGTTAAAAGTCGTCGTGATGGTCGGATTATTTATTATTCTTTGGATGATGAACATGTAAAACGCCTTTTAACTGTTGGTCTGGAACACGTAAGGGAATAAATTTCCCATCTTTTTTTCTAACGCGATAATGGGGTGTTAAAATTGAATTTTATTGCTAGTGTGTTGCTTTCATCCTGGGAACTTCTTGTTGATTCCTCGGTATATATACTTTTTGGTTTGATCGTGGCCGGATTGTTACGAGTATTTCTCAGCCCGGGCATGGTGTCCAAACACCTTGGCCGGGGTCGATTCGTCTCCGTGTTCAAAGCCGCCCTTCTGGGCATTCCTATTCCCTTGTGATCCTGCGGCGTATTGCCCGCAGCCGTGTCGCTGCGAAAACAGGGTGCCAACAACGGGTCTATAACCGCTTTTCTCATTTCCACTCCTGAATCAGGGGTGGATTCCATATCCATAACATATGCCTTGCTGGACCCGATCATGACGGTGGCGCGCCCATTTGTCGCCTTCGTTACCGCCGCAACAGCCGGAATCGTTGAAAATCTCTTCAACCCCAAAGCGATGAACAATAAAGTCACACCAGATCTTTCATGTCCGGTGGATGCCTGCTGTGATGGCATCAACTGCTCTCCTGAAGAACATAGGCGCCATCATACATTTTTTGAAAAACTTTCAGGGGGATTTAGATTTGCCTTTTCCGACCTATGGGGTGATCTGGCCGGTTGGTTTTTTGTTGGCCTTTTGTTGGCAGGGTTGATCACCGTGCTCATTCCAGATGACCTGTTCGGTAAATATTTGGGATCCGGTCTGCCGGCCATGCTTCTCATGCTGGCCGTTGGAATTCCATTGTACATCTGTGCCACGGCTTCCACACCGATCGCCGCTGCCTTGATCTTAAAAGGTATCAGCCCCGGCGCAGCACTGGTGTTTTTATTGGCCGGTCCGGCGACCAATATCGCCTCTCTGACTGTTTTAACCGGAGTTCTGGGAAAGCGGGCAACCGCCATTTACCTCACCACCATCGCAGTATCTTCTGTTTTTTTTGGATTGGTGGTGGACCAAGTTTATGGTTCACTTGGTCTGTCCCCCCTGGCAACGATCGGTCAGGCATCTGAAATCATACCGAAATGGGCCGGTCTTATCGGTACACTGATCATTGTTTTCATGTCTATAATGCCGCTGTTCAGCACAATTCAAAAACACTTCAAACCGACCATGGCGCATATTGATCATTCCCAGATCGAAGATCGGCTCACGCTTTTGCATCGCCCTGAATCTGCCGACTGTGGTCCTACCTGAGAATGCTCCTCCTAGGGATCGGTCGGATCTCAAAGCAAAATCGGTTCTCCATTTTCTTTACGTGGTTACAATCAAATTGTCCGGGTTTCGCATCTAATATTTTGAGGAGATTAGATCTTATCCGTTATCGGTCATTAGGAACTTTTTATCGGAAGGAAAACGAGAACACCGGTCGGTAGCCTTCTAAAATCATTTATTTTGTTGCCCGGTATTAATTTTTTTTTAGGAAAATAATATAATGTTTTGTTGTTGTTGTATCTCTTACCGGCGATTTTTATAGGTGGCCTTCGGCGCATTACAGCCACAGGTCTACGGTATCCGACTACCATTTTTGTGTTTTGGGGCAAATCATCCCAGTCAAAAATCTGTCGGCCATTTTTTATTTGACCATTTGGAAGAAAATAAAAAGTCGTCTTTTTTTTATAGGCCGACCCTGCAAAGGTCCACGCATTGAGACCTTCGGATATCGTCTTTATCGGTCCTTGGTTTTTTTTATAATTTAGACTATTACTTTGATTAAGTAAAACCAGTGTATTTTTTGGAATCCGAATCCATCCAATTCGGTTTTCAATTTGATCGCCGGGAATTACTCTGCCGTTTGGAAGCTTATACAAAGTTGCCGGCGAATCATAATCTTCACCGGCGATTGTCCATGCAGTGTTCTTTTCGGTTATGGTATTTGAATCTACAAGACCCGCAACATCAACCCGGTGACCATAAAATATCGCTTTAAGCTTTGGATCTGCCACCAGGCGACCTGCTTTTACATCGGGGTCAAAATTCCAAGCAGTAGATAAACCTGCCTTAGACCGCAAAAAATTCTTGGCGCATTTTTTCCGCCCCCGGTGTGTCCTTTTAATCCATCTATTCCGCTTTCCATATGCAATCTGGCTGTGTGTAAGAACTGCGCGATCATTCAGATTATAAATTCTTTGTAGAATACCTATCAGGATTCTTAAAGAATTGTATTGCCGGTTTGTTATGGATGCATAGTGATACCCCACCAATTCAATCCCGATAGACAATTTGCTGATATCGGTCTCTCCGTTCCACATACTCGTTCCAGCGTGGTCGGCAATATATTGTTTGCTTAAGGTTCGATAGGTTCGACCGTTCCTCGCGATCACATAATGTGCATGACCGCCTTTTGTTCGGTAAGTCTTTCGTATCAGTTTTCCCCGAGAAATCACATTTAATGTGCTTTTAAGACCAGCCTCGGGGGTATGTACAATAATGTACTTTGTTTTCTTTCTGCGTATTTTTTTGAATTTAGGATTAAGAGAACTGCGTCTGTCGATAATAGATTGCTGAAAGGTGATTCTTTCGGGTTCTGAAAATTTGGCCTTTGCCGCGTCTGAAAAAAGCAAGGACAACAATATAACCACCAGAATAGTTGATGGCCACTTGAGGCTGGGGAAATAAATATTTCCAAAAGATTGCATTAATCGTATTTTCACAATATTGTTGTTCCCGTGATAAGATAAAGGGAATCACCGAAAGATGGAGGTGCCCTTGGGCTTTTGGGTTTTAGTAGACCGCGGGCGAGATCGATCTGTCCCAATTTCGAAGATTTATACCACGTTTGGGACCCAGAACGCAACCTATCCTTCTTAATATTTAATATGTTATAATAATGTTGTCATTTGACTTCATTTGACCGCTGTTTCAAATGTATGCTATGCTCTAAAAAAAATACCGAAAATTATAGGAGGTAAACCGGATATGCAGGATGACATTCTAGAAACAATGACCGACGACAACCATAACAGAAAGTATGTTCTTCTGGTCGCCATTGCCATTGTAATTTTCTCGCTTTGGGTCGGTTTTGTGATGGTGGTAAATTCAAAAAAACCGGAGCCGATTGCGCTGCAAAAGATGGATCAGGCGGTCAAGGGGACATATTTCATAAAGACAAATCAGGCGCTTATCAAACAAATGCGCGAAAACTGGATACCAAACGATATTTTCTGGCCCACGGTCTTGCTTGATAATATGCCGAATTTTCAAATCGGCCAACTTGAAGTCGTCCGATACAATGCCCGGGTTTTGAGAGATAACCTTTCACGGATGCGGACGACAGACAAGCTGGATCCCCATGCTGAAGAAGCATTTACCTCGCTTTCCAATGATCCGTACAAGTGGTGGTTTCCCTCTGCTGAAAGCAAGTGGAAATTGAGTTATGAAAAACTGGATCTGTTCGCCCAGAATCTCATCACCGGAAAATCCCACTTTTATCCACGGGCCGACAATCTGATACAGCTTCTGGAACAATATGTTTCATTGATGGGTGGCGTAAACACCCGACTTATCAATGCGCCCCGTGATATTCGAAAAACAATTTCCATTGAAGCGCAACCCAAAGACGGAACCAGCGCAGGACCTGTTGTCGATATCGATATTCCGTGGCGTAAAATCGATGACAATTTCTACTATGCTCAAGGGGTGTCGTACGCCCTCTACGAATCATTTAAAGCGATGCGAATGGATTTTATGGATGTGCTGGTCGATAAGAATTCGCTAAATCTGGCGGATAAGATTCTGGAAAATCTCAAAAGGTGCAACTTTGAACCTCTTATCGTTACAAATGGGTCTCCCACAAGTATTTTTGCCAATCACTCTTTAAATCTGTCGGGCATTTTCAACGATGCGAGGCAGAAAATAAACTCCTTGACCCTTTCGTTAAAGCAAGGATAGCTTCTAATCGGTGCCTGCCAGCTTAATTGCCGAAATGATGCCATTGAAGTTACCAGAATTATAGGCTGCCTCTTTGCCATTATAAAAGAAGATATCCTTAAACCGGACACTAAAATATAGGCATGTGGCTAAAAATCTATCTTCCGATCAGTATTTTAATACAGCCAATGCATCCACCTGCACGCGCGAAGGTCAAATGAATGTCCGGAGGGATCCGTCTTAATTGCTGGGTACTGGCTGTGCCGGCCCATAGCTCCAACCGCCATCCGGTCGTAAGCATTTGGTGCCGTACGCCTCAACCGTACGTCCTTCAATGACGATGGTGGTGGTGTATTCCCGGGTTTGTAGACAGGAATCGTATCTCAGCAACGTACCGGTCTTTGCGGAAGAAGATTCGCGATATATGCTTCTGGCTGGCGGAATGTATACATATTCTTCCCGGTATACCCGGGCCGGTGGGTATTCCCTGTAAATGTAAACAGGCTGGGGAGGTGGTGGTGCTAAAAGGAGCGCACCCAATGTGAAGCCGAACATGGTGCCAATGAACAGATCACCACCCGAGTAATAGTTATGATGGCGATGATGGCCATAAAAGTGCTTGTAACCGTATCCGTATCCGCCGGCTAACGCCGTTGAACCGACAAGCACAGTTGCCAAAAGAAAAATGGTCATGATAGCCCATTTGGTCTTCATAAAAATAGCTCCCTTCATTTGCTTGCCCCTACTTTAAATCCAGCGTTAGGGTTTGGGGCAGGACACGTTGTTCCATTCCTCTTATTTTAGATCATATTTTTTTGCAAAATGCAAACTTGATGAACTCGTAAAAAATCATTTGCGAACGACTTTGAGCATTTTGGGATAAAGCGTTTTGATCCGCCGCAGGCGGATCTAAACGCCCCAAAATGGTCATTTAGAGAGCAATATGGTTTTTTTCGAGTTCATCAAACTTTATACGTTCGGTTTCATACAGCGGCCATCCTTCCAACAAGCCACAGGCTTTCCGTAAATGGACTTTTATGAAATCGGGGTCGTACCCACCCAAGCGTATCTAAAATAATCATTAAATAGCTCGCTCAATTTGACACGCCTTATTCAAATGAGCGCGGAAAAAGTAAAATGAAAAAAATAATAAAGGAAAAGAAATTAAAAAACCGAATATAGGGAAAACCGTAATACCGCTAAGAATAAAGCCTACCGATATAAAGAGAAAAAATAACCCTAGAATCACTTTTAAAAGCCTTTCAAATAGACATGTATCTTTCACAATATCACCTCCTCGATAGGTGTTTCTTACATAATATATATGCCACAATGTGGTATATGTCAATATATTATAGATCCAAGTTTCGCACCCCCAGGCACGGTGCCGCATCTGGTGTGGAGTAAATAAAATTTTTTGGAAAAACAATGAGGCAATCAGTTTGAACCGGTACGATGTTGAAAGCGAATCCTGATGGAATGCGCATGTGCATCCAGCCCTTCGATTTCAGCCAAGCGGATGATCGCTTTTGCCTCCTGATTGAAGGCAGAACGGGAATAGTGAAGGATATTTGTTTTCTTGATAAAGTGGTCCACCGAAAGGCCTGAAGCAAATCTCGCCGTCCCGGCGGTGGGGAGCACATGGTTTGGCCCGGCCATATAATCCCCAACCGATTCAGGGGTATAATCTCCGACAAACACAGCGCCCGCATTCCGGATTTGTCCGATGTAGTCAAAAGGATCCTTGATATGCAATTCAAGATGCTCCGGTGCAATACGGTTTGAAATTGCCATAGCGCTATCTAAATCAGGTACCACCAGGATACCGCCATACCGGGAAAGCGATTTTTGGGCGATCTCTTTGCGTAAAAGACTTTCTAGTTGCGCCCTTACAGCCAAAGCAACCGCGTCAGCGATTTCATGGGAATCGGTCACCAACAGAGCTGAAGCCAAGGGATCATGTTCTGCCTGGGAAAGAAGATCCGCAGCGGTAAATTCCGGATTAGCGGTCCGATCAGCGATAATCAGAATTTCACTTGGCCCGGCGATCAAGTCTATGCCGACAAGGTCTGCCACTATTTTTTTTGCCAGAGAAACGTAGATATTGCCGGGCCCTACAATCATATCCACCTTCGGGACCGTCTCCGTACCAAAGGTCAATGCGGCGATCCCCCAGGCACTTCCGACTTTATAGACATCACGAATTCCGACTTTCTTTGCAGCGACAAGAAGATGGGGATTTACACCTCCCTCCGTGGTTGGCGGCGTTACCATAACCACCTTTTCTACACCGGCTATTCTGGCCGGAATGGTACACATCAGTATTGATGAGACCAATGGGGTCTTTCCACCCCTTCCACCTGGAACATATATCCCCACTGATCCGACCGGATTGATCAGCTGTCCAAGCAGGGTCCCGGGTCTATCCGTATCAATCCATGACGTCTTCAGTTGTTTTTGATGAAACGCCGTTATTTGGGATGCCGCACGACCTAAAGCCTGTTTAAATGACCGATCTGTCAAAGATGCAGCGTTATCCATCTCTTCTTCCGTCGTTTTCAAGGTGTTTGCGGTCATGACAGGGGAATCAAAACGCCGAATATATTTTACCAGTGCCCGATCGCCGTTTTTTTTGACATCATCAATGATACGGCTAACTTCGAGAAAGTCTTTCTTTTTGAAGCCGAGACCCCGGTCGATAATGGCTGAAAGCCTTTTTTCAGCCTCTTTTGAAGGGAAGTTGTAGATTTTCATTTTCGCCATCTTTCTTTTTTTAGATTTTCCACTTATATTACAGGATCGGCTTCAAAGATTTGATGCCGATTGAACCGGTTTTCAAATAGGGTCCCTCGGTTTTATTTTTAGGGTTTATTTTGAATCAGGGTTATTTGTCAATACGAAGCGTCATCGGGATCTGTCAAAAATACCCGTTGACATATTTTTTAGATCTGAATAGATGGATGCGCTCTGCACATATGAAGGATGGACCCGGATCCGACGGTCCGGTGGATTGGTCATGGGAAACTTGACGAATGAGTTTTGATTCAAGATGGAGGAAATCGATGGAGAGAAACAGAATATATAATTTCAATGCAGGGCCCGCTGCCCTTCCTTTTCCTGTTTTGGAAGAAATACAGGATTCGTTTTTCAATTTTGCAGGGTCCGGGATGTCGATTATCGAGATGAGTCACAGATCAAAATGGTTTAAAGATGTTATAGATGATGCAATCACAAGGGTCAGACGCATTCTAAAGCTTGATGAAAAATTTCATATCCTTTTTCTCCAAGGGGGTGCCAGCATGCAATTTTGCATGATCCCTATGAATTTTTTAAATGAGGAAAACTCGGCGGATTACGTTAATACCGGAATCTGGTCAACAAAGGCGATTAAAGAGGCACGGATACAGCACAAACGCCTAAAGGTAGTCGCTTCCTCGGAGGATAAAAATTTTTCTCATATCCCGAATAAAATTCAATTCAGCAGCGATGCGGTCTACTGCCATATCACATCAAACAATACCATTAAGGGAACTCAGTGGTCGTCGTTTCCGGATACAAAAGACGTGCCACTGATTGCAGACATGTCATCCGATATTTTTTGGAGATTCTTTGACGTGGAAAAATTCGGACTGATCTACGCCGGTGCTCAGAAGAATATGGGACCCGCAGGGGTGTGCATGGTCATTATTCGAGACGACATGCTCGAACGGATTCCCAATCACCTGCCGACGATGCTCAAGTATACCACTTTTGCTGAAAAAAACTCGCTGTACAATACACCGCCCTGTTTTGGTATTTATGTGATCCAACTGGTGCTGAAGTGGTTGGAAGAAACCGTTGGCGGTATTGAAAAAATGGAAGAAATCAACCGCAAAAAGGCGGAGCTTTTATACAGGGCAATAGATGAAAGCGGCTTTTACAATGGTACGGCAATGCCTGAAAGCCGTTCGATGATGAACATTACTTTTCGATTACCCAATGAAGATTTGGAGACGGCATTTGTCAAAAATGCCATTGAAAGCGGTCTGGGTGGTCTTAAAGGACATCGATCCGTCGGCGGGTGCCGGGCATCGATTTACAATCCCACGTCCCTCGAGGCGGTCTCTGCCCTTGTCGATTTTATGGGAGCATTTGAACAAAAACATGGATGAAACCGTTTTTAATCCTGTTCAGACCGGGCTCCGATAACGAGGTGATCCAAAAGATGTCACAGGAAAACGATATCGTACTCCTATATGTTGAAGAGACCCCCCTTGTTTTTGCCAGAATTGAGGAGATTTCTCCGGATGTCAAAGCAGGTTGGTACCATGTAAAACTGTTCATTTTACAGCTACCCCTCCAGACCGTGACTTGGATTTTAAGAGATTCCTATATTAACGGTGATACCTTTACCATGGGTGGGAAAAAAATGAAGTTGGAAAGGGTGGTATGTCCGGAAAATGCAGAAAAGGAAGATCTCCCTTTGAAAAAAAATCTCGCGAAAAATGATTCGCGCTCTGCAAAGGTGATATCACTGACAGATATGAAAAAAAATAGATGATAGAATCTTCCACCCGGATCGTAATTTCTGCATCTAGAAGGACGGATATCCCCGCCTTCTATATGAAATGGTTTATGAAGCAGATCGAAAAGGGAATTTTTGAGATTACCAATCCCTACAACAGGCGTATATCTATCCTGCCATCAACACCCGAAAAAGTCCATACCATCGTATTTTGGTCAAAAAATTTCGACCCCTTTATAAAAGAAGGGCTTGGCAATAGACTGGAAAAAATGGGATACAATCTCTTTTTTAACTTCACCCTCAACTCGGATTCCCCCTGGCTTGAGCCGAATGTTCCACCCTTGGATAAACGCCTCGATCAACTGGCAGTCTTGACGGATCGTTTTACCCCTGAAAGTGTTAACTGGAGATTTGATCCCATATGTTTCTATCAGACGGAAAAAGGGGGGATACGGGACAATCTCGATGACTTTTCGCGCATCGCCCGTCAGGCCGGCCAAAACGGAATCTCAAGGTGTATCACCAGTTTTATGGATGATTATCCGAAGATTCAAAAACGGGCCCGAAAAATAAATGAATCCATACCCGGATTTTCATTTGTTGATCCTGGCATCGAAAAGAAAAAAAAGGTGGTGCTTGCGATGGAACAGGAGCTTAAAGGAAAAAACATACAGCTTCAGACCTGTTGTGAAAAAAAGATCATCAATGTTCTTCCCGCATCATCGGCCATCACACAAAGTGCTTGCATCCCAAACGATCTGCTTATCAAAATTTTTGGCGGACGTCTTTCTTTGAAAAAAGATACCGGTCAGCGGATAAAAGATGGATGCGGATGTATGGTCTCTGTTGATATTGGATCTTATCACTTGCAACCATGCCATCATAACTGCCTTTTCTGTTATGCAAACCCCTCCATTTAGAAAACATCAGCTAACAGGTGTATGAATGAAAATCGGTACCCTTTTTTTGGATAATAACCTGATTATGGCGCCGCTCTCCGGAATATCCAACCTTCCGTTTCGGTTATTGGCCCGGGGGATGGGATGTGCCTTGGTCTGTTCGGAGATGGTCAGTGCCCACGGCCTGATTCAAAAATCGGAAAAGACCGAAAAAATGCTATGCAGTGATCCAAAAGAAAAACCGCTCTCCATTCAGATTTTTGGCGCGGATCCTGACATCATGGCTGAAGCGGCCCGTATCGTTGAATCAAAAGGCGCCAACATACTCGATATTAACTTTGGCTGCTCGGTAAAAAAGGTGATCAAAACCGGAGCGGGCGCCGCCTTGATGAAGACGCCCAAAAAGGCGGAGGCGCTGATAAAGGCAGTTCAAAAATCGATAACCATTCCCCTGACCGTAAAAATGAGGTCCGGATGGGACAGGTCTGGTGACCAGGCCCTTCGCATCGCTGAAATTGCTGATGCATGCGGAGTGGACGCTGTCATTGTCCATCCGCGGGCCGCTACCCAAGGGTTTGGGGGAACCGCTGACTGGTCCATTATCAGAAAAATAAAAAAGGCGATATCCATTCCGGTCATTGGAAACGGAGACATCAAAGGGGCGGCGGATGCGATTTTGATGCAAAAGACGACCGGATGTGACGGAATGATGATCGGCCGGGGGGCAATCGGAAATCCATGGTTATTTTCACAAATATTGTCCTGTTTTCGGGATGGGGAAATTCCATCTGTGAGCCTTGATCAGCGATTTGAAATGATGAAACAATATGTGGATTCCACCATAAGATGCCAGGGTGAAAAGCGGGGGTGTCATATGATGCGCAGCCGTCTCGGTTGGTTTGTAAAAGGGCTCCCGGGCAGCAGCAAGTTTCGAGAATCGATAAAGCGAATTGCATCTGAAGATGAAGCGATATATTTGATCAAATCATACCTAAATGATTTGCAGAAGATGTCCGTTCAAAACCCCACTGCTACTCCGTAAAGCCATCCCTCATATGAAGAGACCTTGATGAAAACCTCTACCCGTCTTATTATGAGGAAGACAGCCATTTGTTTCAAATCAATATTAAAAGATTAAAGGATCGGCTGAAAAAGGAGAAAAAACATGGAAGATCACCGAATGGCGGTTGTGGGGATCGGGGCTACCGGTTGCGTCCTGGCGGCGGCGTTGCTCGACAAATACCCAGAAACCGTTCTTGTCGGTCACAGGGCTGAACAAGGTGAGATACTCAAAAAAGAAGGCGTCAACGTTTCAGGAGCCTTGACTTTGAAGGGAACGGTTAAAAATTATCGTCACCAGATTGGCGCACTGGGTCACTTCAACCCCACGCTCATTTTTCTTTCCACAAAAACCTTTCACCTCAAAGAAGTCCTTGAGGAACTTGAGAACATTTATCGACCCGGAATGAAGATTATTCCCACGCAAAATGGTCTGGGGACAGAAGACCTTGTGGCGGACAGATTCGGCCTTGAAGCCGTCTTCCGAATATCACTAAATTTTGGTGTTTCATTGAAAAGTCCAGGGGTCGCGACAGCGGCCTTCTTCAATCGACCCAACCATATGGGTGGATTTGCCCAAAAGAATCGAGAGCTTGGGGTTCAGATTGCCAAAATGCTCACCGATTGCGGGTTGGAGACCGATTTCGTCAATGACATCAAGCGTTATATATGGAAAAAAATGATCATGAAATGCACCATGGCCTCCATTTGTGCGATTACCGACCTGACCATAAAAGAAGCTTTGGATTTTCCCCCCACAAGAGAAATAGCAAATGCTTGTTTTCAGGAAGCCATGGCTGTTTCAAAGGCGGTCGGTTACGACTTGGGAGAAGATTATCTTAAACAAACGCTCGGTTACTTAGATAAGGTCGGCAGCCACAAAGACTCCATGTGCCATGACATCGAAAATAAAAAACCGACAGAAATTGATTTTTTAGGAGGAAAGATCGTAGATTATGCTCGTGCAAAGGGAGTCCCAACACCCTTTTATATGGCCATGACTAACCTGGTTAAGACATTTGAAGAGAAGTATCGCAGGAGATAGTGGATCGGCCATCCCGCTCCTTCTGCCTGCGCTTGCAGCTAGAGGCGAAACTTAAGATAGGGATATAAGAGAGTGAGAGAAAAACAAAAATATTCAAAGACTCGTGCGGCGTTCCTATTTTTTTTATGGAGTCTGTTTATCATTTTTCTCCATCAGACAACGACCCGGCCGGTCTGGGCGACCGAGACCTTATCAGAGGCGATTGCAACCCATTTGCGTACAGGGATCGGGTCCGCTGATCGTCAAAAAAGATTTGTATGCCAGAGTGAAATCATTTGTGGCATTTCAGTCATTCCTCGGTTTTATCATCAAAGAGGTTTTAAACCCGCATGGATTACAGATAAAGGTTTTTTCCCACAGGCAAAAGTGCTGATTGCGGCGATTGAGGAGGCAAACCGAGAGGGGCTGAACCCTGAAGATTATCATCTGTTCAAAATTAAAGCGTTACTTGCCGAGGCAGTGGATAGACAATTAAAGAAAATACCGCATTCTCCAAAAGATATGGCAGACTTCGATTTACTTCTCACCGACGCTTTTCTCATATACTGTTCTCACCTTCTGGCGGGGCGAGTCAACCCCGAAACGATCCATACGGGCTGGTTTATCTCTACACATGACGCACACCTGGTCGATATTCTTCAGGCCGCCCTCGATTCAAATCAAATAAAAGAGGCTTTAAACAAACTCAAGCCTTCTCATCCAGGGTATACGGGACTCGGGCGGATGCTGATACATTACCGAAGGATTGTGAAAAATGGCGGTTGGCCGCATCTCGTTTCCGGATCGAGTCTGAAAAAAGGAGATCAAGGAGAGCGCGTTGAAGAGCTTCGCAAGCGGCTGTTGTTTTTCGATGACTCAAAATCTGTGGCAGAGGAAAATGATCAAGTTTTTGACGAGCAACTGGAAGAGGTTGTCCGCAGCTTCCAAAAAAAACACGGTTTAAAAAAAGACGGCATTGTCGGGCCAAAAACAAGGGCTGCCCTGAATGTTCCGGCAAAGGTTCGTGCACGACAGATCGAATTGAACATGGAACGTTGGCGCTGGATTCCCCGAAACCTCGGCCAGCGGTATATCCTGGTCAACATTGCGGACTTTAAATTAAGCCTCATTGAAAATGGAGAAACCGTAATGGACATGCGGGTTGTAGTCGGGAGAACTTACCGGCGAACACCTGTTTTTAGCTCAAAAATGAAATACCTTGTACTGAATCCCTTCTGGAATGTCCCGATGAGTATCGCCGTGAAGGACATCCTGCCCAAACTTCGTGAAAACCACAACTATCTGTCCCTACAAAATATGACCCTATATGCAAACTGGCAAAATGGCGCCCCACCGATAGATCCTGGGTCCATAGACTGGTCGAAAGTAAACCGCCGGAGCTTTCGTTATAAACTGGTTCAAAAACCGGGACCTCAAAATGCGCTCGGACGTTTGAAATTCATGTTTCCCAATAAGTTTTCCGTATACCTCCACGATACGCCGAGTAAGGAATTATTTCAAAAGAACATCCGAAGTTTCAGCTCCGGCTGCATCCGTGCTGAAAAGCCGGTAGAGCTTGCAGTCTATCTGTTAAAAGATGGTTCAAATTGGACAAGAGAAAAGATCATGGCCGCAATTAATCACGGTAAAAACAGATCGATTGGGATTCCCAGGCCGCTCAACGTTCATTTGCTCTACTGGACTGCCTGGGTGGATAAAGCCGGGGAAATTCACTTTCGAGATGATATTTACGACCGTGACAGGCCGCTTGATAAAGCGCTACAGGAAAGACCGCCAAGGGTGTGATAAGTTTATTATTAACTCAAGTTTCGCACCTTGGTTTGGGCATCACCAGTACCGGATTCGGCCGACATCGACATGCACGAAATTTGACCGTCGATAATATCCCACTCCCCCCTGTTTTAGGTCCATGCTTGTCCTTCGCAACAGAGCGGTTTTGAACTTCGGTAGGCGAATATCGACCGCCTTTCCCCTTACATGCAGGCTATTTTTAGCCACTCTCCGACTTTTCTTGCGCAGCATGGCATTTGTGGCCGGCGAGCGGTATCCGGAAATAACATGAAAGGGTGAACGTGTATTGAGTTTTTGTGAAATGGCACAAAGTAAGTCAAGGAGCCGGATATCTATCGACCTGGTCTCTCCGGTGCGGTGATCGCGCAGGATATAATTAATCTCTTCCAGCGCATTCAGTTTATACTTTCCTTTACTATAATAGTTGATAAAAAGGCGTTCGGTGGTTTGTGTATTATAAAAGGAAAGCGATCTGCGGGAAGGCAAAGACCGTTTCGCGTGTGCAAGCACGAGAGCCGGCTGAAAAGAAGCCATCACAGAAAAGATCCCGAATTTAAGGAAATAACGACGGTTACATTGCATTATTTTAGTTTGTGTCCAGGTGCTGAAAATTTTTTTAATGTGCTCATATAAAATACTTTGCCGGATGTCAAGAAGATAGAGGAAAATTATCGTAAAAAAAAGAAGGCCGAAGGGCTTTTCAATAAAGTCGCCATTCGTGTTGACTCTTTTTGATGTTTATGACATATAAAAAAATTTTTTGGAGTTAGATCCATCTCGGAACAAAAACCCTTCCCAAAAAAAATAGGCCACCAGACACATGCGTGAGGTGCAATATGAGTGAATATGTAAAGCTTGTTTATGGAAAAAAAACTTATCAACTTCCCCTAATCACCAGCACGGAAAATGAGAAAGCCATCGATATTACTTCACTGCGGCAAGAGACCGGATTGATCACGTTCGATACCGGATTTGCCAATACAGGGAGCTGTGCCAGCGCCATTACCTTTGTAGATGGTGAAAAGGGCATCCTCCGATACCGTGGAATTCCGATTGAGCAACTCGCGGAGCGGTCCACGTTTACAGAAACGGCATTTCTCTTGATCAATGGTGTCTTACCCACTCGAAAAGAATTAAACCGCTTTTCTGTTCTTCTGAACGACCAATCGATGATGCATGAGGACATGCAGTTTTTCTTCCAAAATTTTCCAAGAGGTTCACACCCCATGGGAATTCTCTCGTCGATGGTCAACGCATTGAAGAGCTTTTATCCGGAGCTTCAGACGGTGGAGGAGGAGATCAACATTACGGTGACTCGCTTGATTTCAAAAATTCGCACCCTTGCTGCCATGTCGTACAAAATTTCTAGGGGGCATAAAGTGGTCTATCCTCGTCCAGATCTGTCATATTGTGCAAACTTTCTGAATATGATGTTCGACAATCCTGTCAAACCTTATATTATCGATAAGGACCTTGTCAGGGCATTGGACACTTTTTGGATTTTACACGCCGATCATGAACAGAACTGTTCAACTTCGGCGGTGAGGTTGGTGGGAAGCGGGCGGGTTAATCTTTATGCTGCCATTTCTGCGGGCATTGCAGCCCTATGGGGTCCCCTGCACGGAGGCGCCAACCAGGCGGTTATCGAAATGCTTTCCGACATAGCTGAAAAAGGTGGCAGCGTGGCTCGAGTGGTAAAAAGGGCGAAGGACAAAAAAGATTCCTTTCGGCTGATGGGTTTTGGCCACCGAGTATACAAAACCTATGATCCCCGTGCCAAGATTATGAAAAAGACCTGTGGTAAAATTCTTAAAAAACTTAATATCCAAGACCCTTTGCTTAACATTGCACAGGAGCTGGAAGAGGTTGTATCGACGGACGATTATTTTATTTCACATAATCTTTATCCAAACGTCGATTTTTACAGCGGCATCCTTCTTCGTGCCATCGGCCTACCTACCAATATGTTTACGGTTATGTTTGCTATCGGTCGACTTCCGGGGTGGATCGCCCAGTGGAAGGAGAGTGCGGATGACCCCAACTGGAAGCTCGGCCGGCCCCGTCAGATTTACGTGGGACCCAAAAAAATGAAGTATATCCCGATCGATAAAAGGGAGCGCTGATTTTTTTGGCGCAAAGGCCCCAAAGCTGTAATTAGCGTTTCTTTATTTTTTTCTTGGTTTTGGAAGTGAAGATTTTAGAAGCAGTGGATTTTAGCCGATGATAAAAGCGAAGGGTTGTTGCTTTTATGCTGACAACAAAAGGGGGAGCGATATATTTATAGCCTTTTAATTTTTTAACTCTTTTTGCGCCTTCCGGTGGTATCGTGTCTGTGAAGTGTTGAACTCCTTGTCGGTCGTACCATGAATAATAGGTTATACTTGATTCAGGATCCGCATCATATGTCTTTTTATACCAGTCATAACAAACATATGCGGCGGCTGAACCCAGCAGAATCAAAATGACAATGAAAATTTTCTTCGCCATTGTTTTTTTGCATACGGTTTCTGAGATGTTGAACATCTCGGGGTAAAATTGCTAAATTAAATGATGGTCGATATTATTCATATCTGTTCAATAATGTCCATAACCGGTTTCAAAACCAAAAGCGAAACCACTGGGTTTTGAAATCGCTCCCCTTATTCAGTCGTTTCATCAACGGAGTTTTGGACGATCAAATAAATCAATATTTATGTGATGGAAAACATATCTCAAGTATCGCACCCCCAATGGGGCACGGTGCCGCATCTGGTGGGGTAAATAAAATTTTTTGGAAAAACAATGAGGCAATCAGTTTGAACCGGTATCCATAAAGTAATCACCGTGCACAGGCACGCGATGGTCTGGTTTCTTTTGCAATATCAGTTGCTTCTGAAATGATAACTCTTAAAAGGTT
>DRHF01000333.1 GCA_011049715.1 Desulfobacterales bacterium | reverse complement strand
GGGGATCGATCGATTCTATTTTTTGATCGATATGTCAATTGTCAGAAAGGACCTCGGGGCCTGTTTTTAACTTGACACCTTATCGGGATGTTGACATATTTGTTGAGAAAAAACAACTTTTTATCCCTGTTCTCTCTCCATGAAAGCCCCATGAACAATCGCTATTTACTCTTTGTAAGTAAAGCCTATTCATTTTCAATACTCAGACCTTTGCAGGCGGCCATTCGTCGAAGAAAAGATCATGCGGCCTGGTTTCTCTATGCCCTTGATCCTTCCCACTTGAAGGAGAATGAGAAGTGCCTTTTCACGGTGGATGAAGTCCGTCAATTCCATCCCCGGGCGGTCTTTGTACCGGGGAACTGGGTGCCGGATTTTTTCCCCGGGGTGAAGGTCGAAATTTTCCATGGATTCGGCATAGATAAAAAAGGGCACTTTGATATTCGAGGGTTATTCGACCTCTATTGCACCCACGGTCTTTTAACCACGACACCCTTTCAAGCACTGAAAAAAAAGTACGGTTTTTTTGATGTTGTTGAAACCGGATGGCCCAAGACAGACGCGCTCTTTAGATATAAAGCAGCATCGACTTGGAAGAAAGACAACCGAATTCAAAGACCGGTTATTCTTTATGCACCGACGTTCAGCCCCTCTCTGACTTCTGCACTTCACCTCAGAAAAGCCATCGGTAAAATTGCACAAAAAGGTACCTATCATTGGCTGCTAAAATTCCACCCGAAAATGGACAAAGACGTGGTCGGGTCCTATCGCCAACTTGATATGGAAAACGTTAATGTGATTGATGAACCGGATATCATCCCGTATCTCCATGCCGCGGATGCATTGGTTAGTGATACATCTTCCGTTGTCACCGAGTTTCTTTTGTTAAAAAAACCGGTCATTACTTTTCGGGCAAAATCGCCGGCCGCACATCTGTTTGATATCACAAAATCGGATGACCTCGAATCCGCACTGGCTGTTGTCATTCAAAATCCCGGCAAATTTTTAGGAGAAGCAATAAAATTTGTCAACATGATGCATCCCTATGTGGATGGAAAATCGAGTGAACGGGTATTGGATGCAACGAATCGGTTTATAGAGCAGACTGCACGGCTGATGCCGCCCAAACCATTAAATCTATGGCGAAAGCTCAAGGTTCGCAGGCGTTTAAAGTACTACCACCTGAGATAGATCATGAAAGTCTTATTCAATGTTGCCCATCTTTATTACCTTCCCCAATATCTTCCTGTATGGAATGAGCTGAAAAAGCGGGGGGTAAGCTGCCTGTTCATCTTTCACAAGGACACGGAGATGATGAGCATTTTATCTGCGGTCATAAAAAAAGAGGTATTGCCGTCAAAATGGGTTGCAACCGATCTGGAGGCCGTCAATCTTTATCAAACAGAAAAGGCGGATTGGATTATATTTGGAGACAGCACATCACAGCTGGGCCGGTTACCCGATAATGTTCGTACCGCATTGCTTTATCACGGTATCGGCGTAAAATCCTGTTATTATGATGCTGATTTAATGGAAATGAACGTACGTTTCGTAGAAGGAGAATATCGATTACGGGAACTCCGCCGGCGTTATCCCGGCGCCACCTTGATCGGTGCAGGTTTTGCAAAACTCGATCCCCTGTTGTCTACCGATCACGGGAAAATGTCTCCTTTCGATTTAGTGGCGGCCGGGCTGAATCCGAACCGGCCGACCTTACTCTACGCCCCGACTTTTTATCCCAGTTCCATCGAACGAATGCCCAGCGATTGGCCAAAACGGTTTGGGAATTACAACCTTATTGTGAAGCCTCATTTTTTTACCTTTTGTAAAGCCCGATACCGATATCAAAGAAAAAAAATGAAAAGTTGGAGTGGCTATAATAATACTTACATCGCTAGACCCGAAGAGTATTCTCTCCTCCCCTTTATGGCTTCTTCTGATTTATTAATCAGCGAGGCTTCATCGGCATTTTTTGAATTTGCCGCTCTGGATAAACCGATTGTCTGGTGTGATTTCTTAAAGCTTCGCTGGAGTTATCGTGGACCTTTTCGCTACCGGTTTCATATTCGCATGGATCAAGGAATGGAAAAGTTTCACAATATCGGACCACATGTGGAGAAATTTCGAGATTTAAAAAAGGTCGTCGATCAACAAATCCGAAATCCCGATCAATACCATCAACAACGAAAACAGTCCACAAAGTGGCTCTTGGGTTCGATGGATGGCCATGCCTCACGACGGATTGTGGACTATCTTCTTTTCGGATCAGAAACCATATGTCGCGCTTGATCCAAATCTTCCTGGAAGTCGACCTCTATGCAGAACAGTTCACCAATCGGCAGGGGTCTAAAAACCGGACCTTGATCTTCAATCAACAGTTCCATCCCACGCTCAAAATAATCCTGGCTATCAGCTGTTTCTAATTTTTTCTTAAACGTATTGAGATATTTCGATTGAATCAGATTGATGCCCAAAGCCTCTCCAAGGGGGTTCTTAACCTCCTTGGATATGGCACTGATATATCCCTTATCATCCACTGCATATTTGACTTCTTCCTTACCCACAAGGGCGTTATTTACCGCAACCCAGGATCCTTCCTCATGCAGCATGCGCTCAATGATTTCGGGTTCAAAAACCACATCGCCGTTAATCCATAATACATTTTCATGACGGATGTGCTGCAACCCGCAAAGGAGACTCTTTGATGTGTTGGTGATATCAAAATTCGGGTTATAGGCATACAAGACCCCGGGGTCAGCCTCCATGATCAGCTCTTTTTTAAACCCCACCACACCCATGACAGTCAGCCCGAAGCGTCGAAAGATACTTAGCTGTCTGGAGAAGATCGTCTCGCCGTCTGTGAGCGGTGTTAATCCCTTCGGGTATGGAAGCCCGAGACGTCCCCCGATACCGGCCAGCAAAATAATAACCACAGGGCGCCTCATTTTTTGCACCTCAAAAAAAACCTGCCATATTGATGCCATACAGTATGGTTGGCCATTGTTTTCCGCTTCTCTTTTTATTTATTCAACCATGCTCTTGCAATTCTCAAATCTTTCAACGTATTTATTTCTTTCCATTCATCTGGATTTTTTATATCAAAATATGAAACTGTGTGATTTCTAACAATCAATTCTTGAAAAAAATGTACGGTTTTTGCACATGCAAGGGTAATTTCACCTTGAAATGTAAAACTGTCTCCTAATTCCAATAGGTTGTTATAAATATCAGCACATAATTTAGCGCCTTTTTTAGAAAATTTTGCTAGACCAACCCACTCAGCAAATGCTTCAAATGCATGGGTTTCATAACTTTTAATATTCAAACAATTTCCAATTTTGTTAATTTGGCTGTTTTTCCCCCATAGCAAATCTTGACCTCTGATTCGGTTCCAGTCATAGCCCCGTTTGTTTTTATAAATTTCTTTCCATCTTGTATCAACAGCCAAAACGATATTTCCCCTCTTTTTTATCAGACCTGAAAGGACACTTTTCCGGAAGAGAACATCTCCGAACAAAAGCACAAGGGGTTTATCCATCTCATTTTTTGTACAAAAAAAAGAAACGAGTTGCTCCGTATCTTTATAATTCTCATTTACATAATATCTAATCCCCGGGAAATTGATAAGTTTAGCCTTGTAACCCTTAACAATGACGATATCATGAATTCCACATGATTTGATGGTTTCAATGTTGGTTTGTA
Source organism: Desulfobacterales bacterium (assembly GCA_011049715.1). Classification (GTDB taxonomy): domain Bacteria; phylum Desulfobacterota; class Desulfobacteria; order Desulfobacterales; family UBA2156; genus UBA2156. The sequence goes on along the minus strand of DRHF01000333.1, from coordinate 657 downwards.
GGATGCTTTTTCCATTTATTTTCAGCAAACTTTTAGGTATATTGTCTGACAATGGTTTTATCCTAGATCCTCTTCCAGCTGCAAGAATCACTGCTTTCACTGATACCTCCCTTTTGTGAATTTGTATATTTTTTGGTTACAAAATTGGACTTTTACGAAACCATCTTATTTGGTCTGTGTTCATTTTTTTACCTATGGCTTTAAAACCCCCTTTCAGCGATGGTCCCATCGTCAAGGCTTGGATCAAAATTTCGATCAGGAATTCTCCAGTTCCCATAACGTATGCTTAAATATTCCTCAATATGGGACGGAATCGAGATCTTTCTTCCTTCCCAGGTGATGCTGTCGAGGTTATCATAAAATTTTCTATCTATATGTTTTAATGCGCCGCTGTCTATCCAGCGATAAAATCGATCTGCCTTATACTTGACGAACAGATCGATATGGAAATTGATCTTCAACAATTTCTCCCAGGGAGTTTCTATGATGATCGATCTAATTTTCCCGGGCAACCAAATATTATTTTTGGATCTTTTTCTTATGATATATTTGGGAAAAAATTTATACCAGATCGATATGATTTTGGAAGCAGATTCTCCGGAGATACCGACATCTACATCGTGATCCCATGGGATTAAATCGCCATCTCGAATTATT
>DRHF01000332.1 GCA_011049715.1 Desulfobacterales bacterium | reverse complement strand
GTGAAAGGTTAGCAAAAAAAAAATGAACATCGAACATCGAACGTCCAACATCGAATGTTGAATGGGAAAAGACGGTTGTCGATAATTTTAAGATGTGACCCTGTTGTTTTCCTATCAATTTAAAATAAACTCACTGAATCGCCCCCTGCTAACTACTCATTCGATACTTTCATTCATAAAAACCTCATGCTCAGCTAAAATACCAGTCATTTTATTTTTTACCGAGAATTGCTGATGTAAAACGATTGGACTTGACAACTGTCAACATTACATGTACGCTTCTGTCTCAGACTACATTCGGCGATGGTTATCCTGGGTAAACGGCGGTTTAAAAGGTATAAGAGTGAATATATGCTTCATGATTAGTGCGGCCGCTTTTGCCTGACAATGCCCCGTACCTTGTTATCACAAGTAAGGCTCGAGGTATTTTTTATTCAACTGGAAAGATGACGAAATGAAGTATGTTGCTCCTGTCATTCATTCTATTGCGGCATCCGGGCAAACCGCTTGCCTTCATGGGTCCAGCGCTGAGGGCCAACCCCCGGTAGCTGCTTGCCAAAATGGGGGTGGTGACAAGACTTTCGATAGATGCATTACCGGGTCGTCTAGAGGCAACCGAACCGGCTCTTGCACGGGAGGACCCGCCAATATCACACCCTACGTGCAATGCGATTCTGGTTTCTCTAATCCCGCTCTATGCGAGTACGGCGTTGACGCCGTAGCCGCATGCTTTGATGGGTACGGGATATATTAAATTGATAGGAAAACAACAGGGTCACATCTTAAAATTATCGACAACCGTCTTTTCCCATTCAACATTCGATGTTGGACGTTCGATGTTCGATGTTCATTTTTTTTTTGCTAACCTTTCACAGTCCCCCGGCGTAAAAATAACTTAGCGCTTATGGGGGCTGCCCCCTATCCCACCCAGACCTTCCTGCTACGCATAACCGGTCCCCGCATCACATTTTGATCCGGCAGCCGCACCGGAAACGCACCGGCCCGATGCCGCCGCACCCGTGCCGCATCCTGAACTGGCCTCCGGACCGGACCTGCAGGCCAGAGACGAGGCTTCATTGCCGTCAGCGCACATCGCTTCCTTTGGTTCTGACGGAAAAATTTTATATAACTTGGGGAATTGGTATTTCATGGATATTTCTCCTGATTTCTTCTATTCCTGTCAGGGCTGCTTTGGTTGATTAGAAATGACATAGTGGGGACAAGGGGAGTCATTTAATGGGCGGTCGGTTGCTTTCTGCGCTGCAACGGGAGATCTTTGAGTTTCAGTCCCGGCACATGTTGAAAATGAGGATCGATGGTTAAAACTGCATTGCCGCCTATAATTGCAATAGAGGCGATGATCAGGTCAGAAAGCGGAATTGTGGTCCCTTTTCTCCTGAGATCTCTTGATAATTCCCCCGCCTTTTCCCAGGCATCCCAAGTCGCTTCCAGATATGGAAGTTTCTTCAAGCTTTCCTTCACAATTCCGGCTTCTTTTTTCGTCCTTATGCCCTGCAGTATTTCGGCCAGAACCATACCGACCATGGTCACTTTTCGCTCTTTAATATGTTCTTTGAGATGCCGGGTGAGTTCGGACTCCCGGTTGCGGAAAAATTCAATCCAAACACAGGTGTCAGCTATGATTCCGGTATCCATTCAGTTCAGCCTCTTCTTCTTTTTCCCAGTCCGGGTCGATATCGATTTTGCCGCTGAGTGACAATAGATCCTCAATTGATTTCTTATCAATATAATCCTTGATGGCAATTTCAACCGCTTTTGTTTTGGTCTTGGCTTTTGTGCCCGAAAGAAGTCTGTCCATAAGATCATCCTGTATGTTTATTGTTGTTCTCATTATATGCTCCTTTTATCATACATATTTTATTATATTATACACTTTATCTGTCATACGTCAAGGTATTTCGAAAGGAATTCAATGTCAATTTAAGAATATAGATAAACTGTGATTTCAACGAAACAGATCAACAGATAATATGCGATTGTCAACTGCTTTGTATCTTATCATTTTTTTCAACTATTCATTATCTGTCAAGTCTATTTTTATCAATAAAATACTTATAAGGAAATCTGATCTGCCATTTTTCTGAGCCGTCAACCTGTTTCCCAACCGCTTTTTTTCCGATCACCAGCAGTTTTGATGTCTGATTGTTTCTTTTTATAGAAATCACATTGGTTTTAAACAGAGGATGAAATATGGTTAGCAAGTTTGACGCGGCAAGCAGATTTGAAACAAACCGGAGCGGGGCGCAAGTCTTTCCGAAGGTCAGAAGCAGCGCATTTCCATCGCCCGTGCCCTGGTCCGTGATCCGGATATACTGATCATGGACGAGCCGACCTCGGCACTCGACAACCGGACGGAAGCGGCTATTTTCCGCTCCCTTCCCAAACTGATTAAGGGCAAAATCGCCTTTACTATTGCCCATCGTCTGGCCACCACCCGGGACGCCGATCTTGTGGTTGTACTGGACGGCTCCGGCAGAGCAAAGATCGGCACACACCAGATCCTTTTTAAAACCAGTAGTTTTTACAGAAAATTATTCGACAAACCATGAACTCTGAACCCAGAACCCAGGCACTAAGAACAACGAACCAAGAACAATGAACGACGAACCAAGAACCCAGAACCCAGGCACTAAGAACAACGAACCAAGAACAATGAACGACGAACCAAGAACCCAGAACCCAGGCACTAAGAACAACGAACCAAGAACAAAGAACAATGAACCAGAAACCAAAAACATGAAACATGAAACCTGTCTTTCCTGCACCTACAATTTCAGCCTGGCCGATGGAAGTGTCTGGGCTTTTACAGCGACTGACCACGTGAGTGCCTGGCTGCATGAGTTTGCCGGAATCATGGGTTTGGAGCCCGGTGACGACAACTGGACCCATCGGATTGTTTTTTCCGGTATAACAGACTTAAATGCTTCCCCCCCTCCTCTTCTGATTCAAGATGATGTTAAGGGGTGGCAGCAATTCAAAAACTCCGGTATCTACCGATTGTGGCGGCATAAGACAATCCCGGAAGTCCATATGGAACTGAACGTTGAATTCCTCGAGCATGAGGAGATAAAATATATCAACATGTGGTGGGCCCTGCGGGAGGTTTACAGGCATGTACTGGCCACCGGCGGCACACCGATGCACGCGGCTTTGGCTGAGATCCACGGCAAAGGCGTGCTCATTGCCGGACCCGGAGACACCGGAAAGTCCACATGCTGCCATCGGCTCCCTGATTATTGGCATGTGCTCTGCGATGATCAGGTGCTGGCCGTTCAAAGCAAGGATCGAGACTTTAGGG
>DRHF01000331.1 GCA_011049715.1 Desulfobacterales bacterium | reverse complement strand
CCTAAATCCCCAGCACATTACATACGATGGTAATGATGGCCGTGGCTATGATGATGCTGACAATGCCCGTTACCACCGCTGAAGTGGTCGCGTCTCCAACTGCAGAAGCACTCCGTCCGCACTGCATCCCCCTCAGACAGCCGGCCAAGGCCACCAACACTCCGAAAACGATGCCATGGAAAAGCCCGATCCCCAAATCGGTTAAGGTCACTGCCCCTTTGGTCTGGTTGTAATATTGCATAAAACCTATATTCAACATGCCAATGCCAACAATCAGGCCGCCAAGGATACCCATAAGGTTGGCATAAAGACAGAGAAAGGGCATCATCAGGGTAAGCCCAAACATTCTTGGGAGCACCAGAAAATCCATGACGGAGATGCCCAGGGTCTTGAGGGCATCGATCTCTTCGTTTGTCTCCATGGTGCCAAGTTGAGCCGCAAAGGCTGCACCTGTGCGACCTGCCATGATAATCCCGGTCATCACGGCCCCCATCACCCTCACCATGCTGATGGCCACCAGATTGGCCACATAGATCTCGGCTCCAAACAGCTTCAACTGCACTGCACCGATAAAGGCAAATATGAGTCCTACCAAGAGGCTTATTAAAGAGACGATGGGAAGGGCCTGCGCCCCGCACTCCTGAAGGGTCAGGGTAAGATCAGAACGGCGGAAATGCGCTTTCCCGATCAGGAATCTTCCAAAAGACGCACTGGCTTCACCAATAAAGGCGAGCATCTCCCCTGCGGTACGGAAAAAATTAATGGTGTCCTGTCCCACCCGGAACAGAAATGACTCACGAACCTCTTCCGATCGAGTGTCCTTTTTCTCAGGCACGGCCGTGGCAAGCGCCAGGAGTTTTTGTGCGCCCTTAGGCAAACCACTGATGTTCACCCGGATTTTTTTCTGTCTGCAGAGATCCCCGACTTTGATCACAAAGGTCAGAAGGCTGCTGTCCCAATGGTCCAGTTTATCCGAATCAAAAGTGATGCGCTTTATCCTGGGTTCCAATTCGACTCGCCCACGGATATCATCGACCAATGGGATCTCGGCCTCAAGACCCCAGCTTCCGGAAAGGAGCACAAGAAGATCGTCATTGGACGAGCGAGTGATTTTTATCCGGGGTTGGGTAGGTTTTGTTGACATTGTCCTTAACCCTGAACGTTGGACCTCGCCCGCCTCGCCTGAGCGAGAGCGATGGCGGGCAGGTCTGAACCTGTGAACGGTTACTTAAATTCTTTAATGTGTTCTCGGGTACTGGATTCTTTCAAAGCTCTTCTGCCCGGCAATATGACAAATGGCACAGCTTTCCGGTTGTCTTGCCTGTGCGACGGAAAAATCGTATCTTTCATGGCAAGCCGCACAATTGAGAGATAAAAAGACTTCAAAAACGGTGAAACTTCAGTCTTTATTTATATTTATACAGCAAAGAATTTTGTTTGTCTGTCAGGTTTTGGCTGATTTTTTTGTAGGGCATTGCCTTACAAGACCCGTATCCGGCCACCGCGGTTCAGCGTTCAAGGGATCAGGGGTTCAAGGATTGCTAGTCAGGAGGAATCAGATTTGTAACCGTTCAAGGTTGAAATTGGTAGATGAAAACCCTTTCTGTAAAGGGCTATGGAAAATCGCATCAGGCATAGGGTAAAAAGAAATTTTTCTGAAAAAAATTGATGATGAGCGCTTTGACAACGGCGCAAAATTTTTTAAGAGTTATCATTTCAGAAGCAACTGATATTGCAAAAGAAATCAGCCCATCGCGTGCCTGTGCACGGTGATTACTTTATGGAAACCGGTTCAAACTGATTGCCTCATTGTTTTTCCAAAAAATTTTATTTACCCCACACCAGATGCGGCACCGTGCCCCATTGGGGGTGCGAAACTTGAGACAGTTATTTAAAACAACAACTTCGACCGGATTAGAATTTGATCCTGTTATTTCTCGTCAGGCTGATCAACAATTCGGGTAATAGTGATGAGATCAGACTGAAAAATGTGATTTAACACATATATCCCGCCCCCTTTATCCTGATGTGTAGAAGTACGCTCGAAAACGATAAAATCATCATATATTTCCGTAACTTTCCCCGTATGGTAAGTTGTGCCGGCCGTTTTAGTCTTTCCTTCTCTATTTATCAAAAATGTTAATTCTATCCTACCGTTGTCCCTCATATTAATTTGGCATGATCTGTTTTTATAGAACTCGAGAATATCTTTAAATTTCATGTGGTCCTCCATTTATATAAAATAATTTCAGGGCTTATTTTGCAATTCATGATTGAATTTCGTCAAGCGTTTTTCCTCTCGTCTCCACTCTGAATAAAACGGTTATCAAAAAGCCTAAAAACGTCATGCCGGCAACAATAAACATAACGGCTGCCGTTCCCCAAGCGTTTTTGACGATCGGCAGAAAAAAAACACCCACAACAGCGCCAAGTTTTCCGGTAGCGGCGGCAAATCCATGGCCTGTTGCCCGAATTTTCGTTGGGTATAATTCTACCGGCAACATAAATGTTGTTGAATTCGGTCCGGCATTCATCAGAATATTGAAAACTATGAATCCGGAAAATACTAATACCAGATGAGCGCCTGCGCCTCCGGAGAGAAGATCGGCAAGGCCCAGGAGAAAAAGGCCCACTGTCATTCCCAGAAAACCGGTTGTCTGTAGCTTTATCCGCCCGAGTTTTTCAATAAGGTAGAAATTCACCGCAAAGCCTATAACCAAAAATGTGTCAATAAACGCCGCCTCTTCGAGCGCTTTCAGCTCAGCGGCAAACAGGCTGTGGTCTCCGCCGGCACTAAACGCGATCTGAGCAAGAATCATCGGGGCAAAAATACCGATTCCGTATGTGGCGATATCCATAAAAAACCATGGCACAGAGGCAAGTATGGTGCGACGAATATATTTCCGGCTGAACAGAACTACAAAACCGAGTTTTTCTTTCATTTCCGTTTGGATCTCTTTATTGGGAATAGCCAGAACCGCATCAATTTCCTCCCTTTTATCAGGAATATACCTTCTCAGTATTTTAACAGCTTCAGCGCTTTTGCCTTTCGCCAGAAGCCAACGAATGCTTTGCGGCATGAATGACCGCAAAATTAAGATAATAGTGGCCGGGATAACCACGGCTCCCAGAATCAAGCGCCAGTCCCATATATGGTCCGGAAATATAACCAGAACAAGCAGGCCGACCAATGCCGCCGTCAACATCCCCAACGCCTGAAAGCTGAATCCGGCAATCAACATACGTCCCCGGATATGCATCGGCACCGCCTCTGAAATAAAAGCGGCTGAAATCGGATATTCCGCACCCACGCCAACGCCAAGAGTAAATCGGAAAGCGATCAATGAATAGACATCCCATGCCACCGCACAAAGGATCGCTGATATAATAAGAATGATGATGTCTATTGTAAAAAATAATTTCCGTCCAAGCCGGTCCGACAGATATCCGGAGATCATTGCGCCAAACACTGCCCCTACGAGCGCGGACACGCCCAGTGCGCCCTTAAGAACCGCCGACAAATCCCATTGCGCATCAAGCAGCGGCATGGCGACACCGATAACAAAAAAGTCGAAACCATCAATATATAATCCCAAAGCAGCCAGTATCCAGATGTACCACCGGAAAGGCGTCATTTCCGAATGATCGAGTAACTTGTTCAACTCAAGTTCATGTATATATGCCATGTTTATCCTTCTCCTTTTTAACTTATAGAAAAGTTAATCGTCAAAAAACGCCGGAATCCCGGAATCTTAGATAAAGATATAGCCAAAGCAATTTTCATTAGCGGTTCTCAAAAGTTTTGAACACCACTATAAATGACGAATAATGGCCCGGCAACATGAAATTCATCAAAAAAAAGGGCCCAATATATGGGGTTTTTGGCAGAAAGGTTTGCAAATGATTGCAAAAAGAGGGGGAGTCGACGTGCGCATCGCTGAAGTTGACGGGAATTACAGCAATTTTGGCCAACTTTGGACGGACTCATCCCTTGAATTCCAGGTTCTTTTTTTTATTATGAGGCATACATTTCTATGGGATAATCAGTATCTCGGTAAAGATCATCCTCATCGGATGGGATCCGGGAATTTGTGTAATCGATGTATATTTTTGGGGTCGGCGCGTTAGCCCGTGGCGGCGGCCTTTGTTTCATCCATAGTCCCAGATGTTTGAGGATCTTGTTAATGACTTGCTCATCTTCGATAAAAGAAATTATTTTCATCGATCCCAAACACTTAGAGAAAAGAGGGATGGTCATGATTTTATGCATTTTTAATGAAAGGATAGACAGTTGTGCGCAGCAGATTAGAAACGCATAAAATCATGTCCGTAATTAATTGTATCTATTCAGCGAAAAAAACAAAAAATAAGTAAAAAACTACTTGACAGGGTTTATCTACGAAAATGAGAAATGCGTTCCCCGGCAAGTACATTGCATATTTTGACCAATAGAGCAACTGATAGTCTGATTGGTAGGCTTTCTG
>DRHF01000330.1 GCA_011049715.1 Desulfobacterales bacterium | reverse complement strand
CCAAAGCCTGTCCCACCAGGGTGCTGATGCCATAGGAAAATCCCATTGCCGGCATGAAAGCCAGTGAATTAACGGAGAGAACGATATTACTGATGGCCAGTTCGTTTTTCCCGATCCGCCCCACCATGAAAACAAAAAATGTAAACGCAAAAATATCGATGCTGATCTGCAGGGCGCCGGGTACGCCGAATCTCATAAGGCGGGCAAAAATGTTCGAGTCAAACGCCATGTTGCGCACTAAATACTTTTTCTGATTTAAACGGGTAAATATCAGAAGCGAGAACAATAGAGTGATGAATCCCCAGGATGCAACCGTGGCGATGGCTGCGCCTGTAATACCGAGTTCTGGGAATACCCACACCCCGTTGATGAGCACATAGTCGAGAGGAATGTTAAAGACCATGCCGAGGCCGTTGATCATCATTACCGCCCGGGTAATTCCCCTTCCGATAAAAAAAGCCGACAGTGCATGACTGCCAATGTGTAAAACAGAACCCCAGCACAGTATTTTGAAATATATCCGTTCCAGGTGCTGAACTTCCGGTGCGTGACCTGCCATGGTAAAGAGCGGAAGAGCGATAAGGCTCGAAAACACCGCAGCCAACACACCTGAAAAAATGCTGAAATAAATCCCCTGCCAAAGGGTGGATCCGATTCTTTCATATGCCCCGGCGCCGCAGTACTGAGCGATAAAAACACTTGTGTAACCGGCCACTCCGCTGAAAAAGGTCATCACCAGCAATGCGGCGATACCGGCCGGAAGAGCAGCGGCGATGGCATCCATGCTGTAGTTGGATAAAAATATCCTGTCCGTAAATTCCATCACCGTGACAGCAGCCATGCTCATCACCAGTGGGAAACATACGGTCGCCACCTCCCGGTACCGGCTCTTCTTTCTCCATTTTTCCCAGACAATCATCCTGATCCTTCTGAGCCCAATCTTTATTGCTGAGTTGTTCCTTTAGGATATATACTCTAGGTTCGCACCCGCAATCCACTTAAACATCACATTCAGCTTGGAGCGAACAAAATTTTTCCACAAAATCAAGGACACGAAACCTAAGGTATATATTAAAAAAGCGAGTCGAAGCAGCATGACTGAAACAACCGGTTCATTTAACAGGTGAGTGGAAAAAGTCAACTGAATTGAAGAATCCTGCATTCCGACTGAGCCGCACGTGGAACGCGCTCTCTGGTTCGGTTCAAACTTTTATCCATGATTTAAGATTTGACAAAGATTTGCCATGCCTGCTAATTGACAAATATAAGGAGACAGCTGTTTTTAATAGAGCATATAGGAGGTGAAAAATGAACTGGTTTATCTTCATTGCCGGAATAATTGCTGCAATGACAGTGGTGGGACACTTTACCGTAGGGCGGAAAGACTTTCTGGTGCCTCTGCTTGATTCATCCATTGACGATGTGCCCAAAAAAGTGCTACACTGCGTGTTCCACTATATTTCAGCGTTCCTCGTCATTTCGACCCTCGCCTTACTCGCCGTGGGGGTCGGTGTAAAATTCAAATCCGGCTACACCCTTTTGGTAGATTTTATTGCCATTCATTACGCGACTTTCGCAGTGATACAATTGGTCATTGCCCTGAGATCGAAGATCCCCAAACCGGCCTTTAAACTTTTCCAGTGGATCTTTTTTTCGCTGACAGCCATCTTTGCCTGGTTGGGTATTTTGTAGCACATCCTCTTTTTCGTTCAATCAGGGCAAAACATGTCTATTGCAATGGATTTAAATACAATGGAAAACGCTTATGATCCGAGCAACCTATACCCACAGGATTATTGCGGGCGTATTCTCGATGGCGATTACAGCGATCAATTGAAGAAGCATGTGGCCGGATATATTAAATGTTACCGTGCTACTGAAGAGACCGGATCCCTGGCGATACAGTACATTGCCGCTTGGCAGGAAAAAAAAAGAGGGATTTGGTATGAATATGCCGGCAAACAATTGATGACGCTTTTGGGATGTAAATATGACGAACTCGCCGAGGTTTTTAGAAACCGAATCATCGATCGCCGAATTTATAAATACCTGGATGTGGATTCAGGTATCATAAAAGAGGTTAAAAGCCAGGAGGAATTGAGTGGTTCCCGGGAAGAATTACGCGAAGAAGGGAAAAAAACAGGGACGATCGAGGCGGTCTACAAGATTTCAGTGAAGAATGGCCACGCCATTTGGCTCAAGGACCAGGCAACCATAGAAATCCATGAACAGGACAGAATTTGTCTATCCCTGGGATTTCTGACTATCGTTTCCAAAGAGATGGAAGCAGAAGATGAATTGAAAAAACACCGCGATCATCTTGAGGAAATTGTAGAGGAAAGAACTGCTGACCTGGTAAAATTAAATGTACAGCTGAAACAAGAGGTAGCAGAACGTAAACTGGCGGAAGAAAAGCTCCGGCAAAGCTACATCATTTTGCAACAAAATTTGGATAAAATTGTCAGTGTCATGTCGCTGACGGTGGAAGAAAGGGACCCCTACACCGCTGGTCATCAAAGGCGCACTACGGATCTGGCAGTGGCAATTGCCGGAGAGATGGGGCTTTCCAAACATCAGATTAAAGGCCTCCAAATGGCCGGGTTTATCCACGATATAGGCAAGATATCGATACCGGCTGAGATTTTAAGCAAACCCGGCAAACTAAATGAAGCGGAAATTCTATTGATAAGAAGGCATCCTCAGGTCGGATATGGAATCTTAAAGAAGATTGATTTTCCATGGCCTGTTGATCTCATTGTGCTTCAACACCATGAAAAAATGGACGGCTCCGGGTACCCGAAGGGTCTTTCGGGAAAAGAGACACTTGAGGAAGCAAGGATTTTGTGCGTAGCCGATGTTGTTGAAACCATAGCATCCCACAGACCTTATCGACCCGGACTTGGTTTGGATAAAGCCTTGGAAGATATCACCGAAAACAGGGGGATCCTCTTCGATCCACATGTGGTGGACGCATGTTTAACGCTTTTCCAAAATAAAAACTTTCAGTTTGAATAGGTTGGGTATCACATCACCGCCCCCATTTGCCACGGCACAAACTCATGATCTCCAATGCCGTATGCCTCGCTTTTTGTCTTTTTCCCGGACGCCGTCTCCAGGATAAGGCGAAAAATACGCCGACCGATTTCCTCCACGGTTACCTCACCATCGATTAAAAGCCCACAATTTATATCCATCTCCCGGCAACAAAGCCGGCGGTTTGACAACGATTCTGGAAAAATCCCTGGGTGCTGCGGCCAAAGGCGGGACCACCAACCTGACGGCGGTTTACAAT
>DRHF01000329.1 GCA_011049715.1 Desulfobacterales bacterium | reverse complement strand
TATAGAGGCAAAAGTCTAGGCAAATATTTCTAATTATTTCAATATGTTATGATTTTTCTAAAAAAATGACTCCGTGAAAAAAATATTTCAATCATCGCTTAAAACCGCTTTATTAACCACTTTGAATCTTCACCGAGAATTGCTGTGCAACAACTACATACTCAAGTTCTGCACTAGCAATCCACTGGAGCATCCAGTCGGATTTCGTCTGAACATTATTTTTCGATCATGCACTGTCGACAGGATATGGACATTTCATTCAAAATGTGTTAGTTAGTGCCGATCCGCGACGTTAAGATAAATAATAGAGGTGTCCAATTCAGAAATTGAATTAAGGTATCAGACTGTGGTCTCTGTAAAATTGGATTAGGAGGAAATAATGATCCATCCGTTGGTAACCCAGTTGCGTTTTGCCCGAAGCGAGTTCACGCGTTGTCTCGAAGGTGTTTCTGCAGAGGATGCTCGCCGGCGTCTACTGCCGATGAACTGTATCAGCTGGATTGTGGGACATCTGGCATACCAGGAGAACCTGTACTGGGTGGTTCGGACCCAGGGCCGCGATCTAGCGCCCGACCTGGAACATCAGGTGGGTTGGGGCCAACCCGCAAGTACGCCGCCTTTGGATGAGATGTGGGCAACCTGGCACACCGTTACCGATGCCGCTGACACGTACTTGGACACGTTGACGACCGAACGGTTGCAGACACACCAAAAATGGGAAGGTGCGCCTTTAGACGAGAGTATCGGTACCAAGTTGTTGAGAAATATCTACCACTATTGGTTTCATACAGGCGAGGCACACGCAATCAGACAATTGTCGGGGCATACTGATTTGCCGGAGTTTGTGGGTGATATCTCTAAGGCAGTCTATTGCCCAGAAGCCTAATGCCGGAAATTTCATTGAATTCATTCGATTTAATTTCTAACGAAATCCCAATGGTTTCTTCCAATAATCTATAGGGTAGAGGCTTTATTTGCATTTTATTAAGAATCCACCCGTTCTTTCAATTCTTTACCACATTTAAAAAAAGGGAGTTTTTTTGTTTTAATCTTGACCTTTCCACCGGTTTTAGGGTTTCTTCCGGTGTAAGCCTTATATTTTTTGACATAAAAGGAACATAAGCCGCGAATTTCAGCCCTGTCACCTTTTGCAAGGGAATTCGCCATTTCATCGAAAAATATGTCAATAACCGTGGTTGCTTCTTTCATGGAAAGTCCGTTTTCATCTTTAAGAGTTTTTATTAGATCCAGTTTATTCATAAAGCCCCCCTGTAATGTCAAATAAGACAGTATCTTAAAGAGTCGGTTGAAAAATGTCAATTAATTCTATGAGATTGTCGATTTAATAATAAATATCGCTTTAATAACGTAAGGATTTAAACAATGGCGACAAAAAATGCGAAAATTGACAAGATAGAACATGGGGTAGAGCATATATTTGCCAAATCAGACGCTCGCGTAGATTCAGGCTGCGACCCCGTTCAAGCTGAATGCCAGGCCCTAATTGGCCGAATAGCGGTCGAAATTGATCTGAATTTGGAAAACCTTGATGTATTAAAAGGGGTAAAAATGCCTGACAGCAATATCAAGGACCCAAAATACAATCGCATTTTTGATGAAACCACATGACGATTATATAAAATCATTGTAGGACGGGAGTGTCCAAAATCGGTTAAGGTGATGTAAATTTTCTTGAGCTATAACTTGATTTGATAGAATCGGAAAGCGGGGTAAAATATCGTTTGACGCCATGATGATATCACAACTTTTCAACAGCCTCCCAAAGTGTGAATATGTTGGAGCCGTACGAAACAGGGATCTGAGATAGTTTGGTTTAACCATATTCGTTTTCACTGTTTTTTCGCGATCTTTTTCACCTCTATGCATTTCAGATCCTCGGCTAACACCACGGTCCCCGAATAGTGATTTTTCAAATGGGCAAGATTGGATTCGAGATTTGAAAGACTGAAGTTTGGATTGCCATCAACCTTAAATAAGTGACTCAGGACAAGCGTGCGAACCCCGGCCGCTTGAGCAATCTTACCCACGACACTCGGCTTAGCATGAAACCGTATGGGACCTCTCTTTACCTCCTCGGATACAGCGAAGTGCATTACCAGAACATCCACTCCCTGAACAAGCCTCACAAAAGCACGACTAAACCCTTTATAACCAGTACCAGTCCCGGCCTGATCGGCACCAAAGCCGACACTGACACCACCTATGTCAACTCGGTATCCAAGCGTGGGCAGTTTAGCGTGGGGTACACCGACAGCGGTCACTCTCAGGTTGCCATCCTTATAGATCTCGACCGGTGATTTGCTCTTAAAATCCGTCTCTACGGCCCGAAGTTTCGGTTTCCGACCAGACAATTTCGACCATGGGAAGGCCCCGGTTTTCGCATTGAACAGCGAACCCAAGAAATCTTTGAGACCCGGAATTGCCTTACTTCCGGAGGGACCAGATACAACAAGATTTTTCATGCCCGACAAGGTGCCGCTCCAGAGCAGCGCGGGCAGCTCCGAGGCATGATCAGGATGGAAATGAGTAATACTAAGCAATTTAAGATCCTTGACTCGAGCTCCAGCCTGGTGCAATCGTAAGAAAGTACCGCCTCCTGCGTCG
>DRHF01000328.1 GCA_011049715.1 Desulfobacterales bacterium | reverse complement strand
TTTCGTATCATCGGTTTCAACAACCGCTCGGGGCTGTAAAAGCGCTTCAGATAATCGTTGCCCTTTGCGCATAAAAAATTTCGAGTATATGAATTGCTCGGATTCGCCCGGTGGGACACGATTTTTCCATCTTTAACCGTTGCAATGATCCCGCAACAGTCCGGGCAATCCCGGGTACATGATGTAACGATTTCTTTTTCCATTGAGTAACCTCCTAACCGGATAAACCGGAATAAAAAAAATCTCTCGCGATACAAAGAACGGCAAGAAATTTTCCTGTTTTTCCTTTACGCCCTTTGCCTGCCCCGTAGCTCCAGCAGATGGTACTGGGGCGGCTTTGCGTGAGAAAAACAAAATTCAGAACACCCTCCTTCACTTTTTTTACTTTTTAACAAAAAATCTATTTGTCGTCAAGACAGGATAAATTGGAACCGGCTAGACGCTGCTTGCACCGCTACCGATGATCAGGCTGCGTTCCAGATCGCTCTGGAGACATCGATGGGTCTCTTCAATCGCTTGATCATCGCTCCAGCAGAGGTCCACCTCATCAAATCCAGCATGCTTTTGGGGAATGGGGATGGTGACAGTTTCTTAGCAAAATTTTTTCTTATCGATCTTTGAGCTCTTCCCACTTGTAGTCGATCAGCTCAAGCAGCACCCCGTTCATCTTCTTTGGATGAACAAAGGCAAACTCACAGTCACGAAACGGCCTGGCCCCACCGATAAAGGGATAATCCTTCTTTTTCAACTCGTCGATGGCATCCCGGGTATGGTCCACATTAAAACTGATGAGCATCACCCCTTCTCCTCTTTTCTCTATAAACTTGGCGACCTCCCCATCCGGCGAGGTTGACTCCATCAGTTCGAAACCCACTTCACCCACCCAGTATCTGGCAACCTTGATTTTTTCCGATTCATCAATGTAGGCATCGTCGGGTTCAGACTTGCCCAGCACCGGTTCCCAAACTTTTTTGGCTTGATCCAGGTTTTTAACAGCAATACATATATGATCAAACTTATTTATCCTCATGACAATCTCCCCTTTTTATCTCCTGTTCGGGCGCTTGACCTTCCGGTATATCTGTTAAAACATTACTCAAGTTTCGCACCTGATATTTTAAGGAAAGTCGCATCAGGCATAGGGTAAAAATTTTATTTACCCCACACCAGATGCTGAACCGTGCCCCATTGGGGGTGCGAAACTTCAGAACATTACCCTCTCAAGCGGTATATCGATCGCCGCATCAGGGCAAACCTTCCAAAAATGGTCAATATTCAATGATCAATCTTTCGGTTTTCCCATCACCTCGGCAAACATCTCCATATTCCAGGTTTTGGAATCCGCGATGTTCTGGCGAAATTTGATAAAATCGATGGTATTCTGACCAGTAATTTTCTTTGTGTTAAAAGCACCGAATCCCAGGAAGGCTTCGCCCCCCATGTTTGCCGCCAGCCAGTGCCGGTTGCCGTTTTTGCAGATATCCCAGAAGTATTTCTTCTTCATGCGAATCCCGTCAACCGATTTGATCAGACATCCGGGGAACAGGTTGGCAAAGGTCCAGATAATCTTGTCAACCTCTTTGTCAAGGAGTTCAAAATCCGAGTTGGGCTGATGTTCCTTGACAAGGGCCCGGGCTTCCTGAAATTCATTTCCGGATTTAAACTCACCGTAAACAATTTCTCCGTCTTCCACGTATCGATCGGTGATGACCATCGGGTTACGGACCCATTTTCCACCCACTTTCAGGACCGGCACGCATTTGCTGATCACGCTTTTGGTCTTCATCTTATAGGCCGACCACATTTCACA
Organism: Desulfobacterales bacterium; assembly: GCA_011049715.1. Taxonomy (GTDB): domain Bacteria; phylum Desulfobacterota; class Desulfobacteria; order Desulfobacterales; family UBA2156; genus UBA2156. The sequence goes on along the minus strand of DRHF01000328.1, from coordinate 25,579 downwards.
CGATACACAGTTCCACATGGCGTCCTCGATCCCGAGATACCAGGGGAGAAAATCGCTGGAGCCGCCGTCAGGCGCCGAACCATGTCTCGGACCGGCCTGTCCAAAAATAGCAAGATCAGATGAAATGCTGATGTCACAGGCCATGCCGATCTCCTGTCCACCGGCCACCCGCATTCCGTTCACTCTGCAGATGACCGGTTTTTTACAACCGAGGATGGCATCGACCATGTGATTGAAAAGTTCCATGTACTGGCCGTATTCATCCGACCTCAAACTATAAAACTCGCTGTACTCCTTTGTATTTCCACCGGTGCAAAAGGCATAGGGACCGGTTCCCGTGAAAACCACGGCCACAACACTCCTGTCTAGGGAAGCATTCTCAAATCCTGCAATGACTCCCTTGACCATCCCTGTGGTGTACGAATTGTACTGATTGGGATTGTTTAACCGGATCCAGGACACATAAAGCTTATCCACTACATTTCCTTCAGGATCGGTTAAAGGCCGCTTTTCATAAACCACGCCGGGCGCTTCCGTATCCCAATGAACGTCGGTGTGCAGGGCATGATCTTTCTGTTCGTTGTCTCTTGGCATCCATTCTAAAGTCATGATTTTTTCCTTTTCCTATTAAATGTTGACGGTCCATTTTTTGTGCGGTTGACCCACCTGCGGTACTAAAAATCAGGGATTAGGACAATCCGTTTATCCGGCGGCCGTTTGTGAACCTCATCGAATGTATCGACGATGGTGCCCATGGGGCGCGTCTGCACAAAAGCCTCTATGTTAATTTTCCCATTCAGGACCATGTCCAGAACAACCGGATAGTGTTCCGGCAGACACCCCCAGGTTCCCAGTACCTCAGCATTGAACGCCATCAACCGGCCAAAGACAAATTCGACCTTCGCAAGACTAAAACCAATAATAATCAGCTTGCTCACAAAGCTGACCAGGTTCAGCGCAATTTCCTGGCCGCCTTTGGCACCGGTTACCTCGAATATTTTCCAGCCAAAGCCCGGCAGTCCATTCGATTTACAAAGGTCTTTGAACTCCTTGGTAACCGTTCTCGGGTCTTTGTCGCTGGAATTAATGATAAAGTCAGCACCGTATTTTAATGCCCGTTTCAGCTTCTCTTCGTTGAGATCGATACCGACAACGGTTTTGGCCTCCAGGGCCTTGGCGATCTGTCCCATGTACTGTCCAACGCCCCCTGCGATCCCCACAACCACGACATTGTCACCCGGCTGTAAATCCCCTCGTTTGGCCGCCTGAAAGGGTGTTGTTGCCGCATCCGCCACCACCGCCAGATGCGCCAGGGGAATGTCCCCTCGATCTTTTACTTCACAAAGGTCGATGCTCGGCACTGGAATGTGACTGGAAAAGCCGCCATACGACCCCAGACTGTTCCCCGGCATTTTCTGGGCCAGGCATCTGTTGCCCCTACCTGTTTTGCATAAAATACATCTGCGGCAGGGCATAACAGCCGGGATCAGAACCTCTTTGCCGATCCACCCCGCGTCTCCGTCCACCACCGTCCCTGCGATTTCATGGCCGAGGGTCAGGGGGGGAGCTGAAACCGTGGGAACACCATCGTAAAAGTAACCCAGATCGGTGTGACAAACCCCACAGCCTGCGACCTCCACCAGAACCTCCCCATTCTTTAATTCAGGAACCGGTATTTCTCTTTTTTCAAACCTGCCCTCAATGGTCTCTTTTGTCTCCTTATTATATGAAGTGGGTCGAACCATCTGCCAGGTCTTTATCCGGTCCGGTATTTTTGGGTCCGGTATTTTTGTCATATTTGCCCTCCTTCCAATATCACTCGGTTTACATTCAATGCGAAACTTGATTAAAATGTATTAAGCAGAACCAGTTCTAAATCGATCAACAAAAAAGCTTATATTATAGCTACAATGTCACTAAACAAAAAAGGATTTGTCAATCATTTTTTGATCGATCTATAAACAATAAAAATAATCTATTATCGCCGCCAGGAAACCTCTTGCAAACCGGAAAAAACTCGCCGTTTTCTTAGTGGCATATATAACCCGACCTATCATGCAAATTTATGCCTTGACTCACTCAAAAAGTAGCTTTATTGTAGCTTAATTTCACTTTTGATCGTATAAACTTTATCATCTGATGTCAGGAGAATCACATGCTTTTAAGCGGAAAAAATGCAATTGTCACCGGCGGATCACAGGGCATCGGGACATCCACCTCCCTCGAACTGGCACGGGAGGGAGCAAACATCTGCCTGACCTACCGGAAACATGAAGAAGAAGCCTTTAAAATAAAAGACAAAATAGAGAAGATGGGGAGAAAAGCCATTGCGCTTCAATGTGATACTTCTTCTTTTATTGAGGCAGAGCAGGTGGTTAAAACCGCTGCTGACGCTTTGGGAAGCCTCGATATCCTTGTCAACAACGCCGGCATGAACTGGGACGGTGTTTTCTGGAAAATGACCGAGGAACAATGGGATCGCGTCCTGGAAGTAAACTTAAAGGGTTACTTTAACTTTACCCGTCAGATCGTACCCCTGTTGAAAGCGCAAAAATCAGGAAAAATTGTCAATGTGACGTCCATAAACGGTCTGCGTGGAAAATTCGGACAGACAAACTACTCTGCCTCCAAAGCGGGTATTATAGGATTTACAAAGGCCCTTGCAAAAGAACTGGGTGCGTTTGGCATCAATGTCAACGCGGTGGCGCCCGGCCTTATCGAAACCGCAATGCTCAGGGAGGCGGAAGCCCGGGATAAGATCATCGAATTGGCTTTGGATGAAATCGTTCTCAAACGGGTCGGTCAGCCGGAGGATCTGGCACATGTCATCGTGTTTTTGACCTCCGAAAAAGCCAGGCATATTACCGGAGAAGTGATCAAGGTGGATGGGGGACAGTATATTTAGGGGGTAATTTATGGGGAAAGTCGGAATTATCGGTGTGGGACAGAGTAATTTTGTCCGGCAGTATCCCGGTTCCATAAGGGAATTGGCATTTGAAGGGTTCAAGGATGCCATGAAGGATGCAAATATAACAACCGGCGATATTGATGCATCCGTGATATGTTCTGCACCGGAATACGATAAGCAGCGGTCACCTGCCGGCATATTTGCTGAATATTTCGGACTCAACCCCCAGCCCACCTTCTATGTGGAGAGCCTCTGTTCATCCAGCAGCATGGGATTACGACTCGCCTATTCCCTTGTAAAATCCGGGCTCCATGATGTGGTGGCCATCATCGGGTTTCAAAAAATGTCGGAAATTTCCTCTTCCGAAGCACAGGAAAGAATGGGTCGTGGCGCGGATATTCAGTGGGAAAGCCCCTTTGGCACCATGATGCCGGCCTATTATGCCATGTATGCAAGGGCTCACATGGACGCTTACGGCACAACCCTTGAGGATCTTGCCCGGGTCAGGGTAAAAGCCGCCACCTACGGACAGATGAACGAAAAGGCGGTTTACCGCAAACCGGTCACAGCTGAAATGTTCTCTGACCCTGAAAATAGGATGTCCGGTCCGGTGGCCAGCCCGCTTCGTGTGGGAGACTGCTGTGCCAATGCAGACGGCAGCTCCTGCATGATCGTCGCAAATGAAGAAAAAGCCCGTGCATTTTGCAGCAAACCGGTTTGGATCCTGGGATTGGGTGCGGCCACCGCGAGTGTCAACCTGGCTGGAAGGGATCTTTTTACGGGCTTGACCGTTGGGAAGCAGGCGGCTGATCAAGCGTATCAGATGGCCCGCATCACCCCAAAAAATATTGATGTCGCTGAGGTGCACGATTGCTTCACCATTGCTGAATTGATGGCCTATGAAAATTTAGGATTTGCAAAGCCGGGTGAGGGAAAGGAGCTGATCAGAGGAAAAGAGACTTACAAGGAGGGAACCATCCCGGTAAATGTGGATGGGGGTCTTTTATCCAAAGGCCACCCCATTGGCGCCACCGGCGGATCACAGATCAGAACGATTGTGCTTCAACTCAGAGATGAGGCCGGTGAAATTCAGGTCCACCGTCCGGAGATCGGCCTGGTGCATAACATCGGAGGAGTCGGTTTGTACGGAAGCGTTACCATCCTGGGGAGGTGAAAAATGGCTATGAAAAAAGAGATGGATGATCGATTTAAAAAATTCGGGACGGTCAGCTTTACCGCCATTACAAAGACCAATGATTTTATCGGACATCTGGAAAATGGCAAGGTAATGGGAACCCGTTGCAGGGATTGCGGGCTCGAATTTTTCCCTCCCAGGGCCGATTGTTATCACTGTTTTTCCAGTCACATGGAATGGTTTGAGGTCTCGGGAATAGGGAAGCTCATCACATACAGCCAATTACAATTCGGGCCGGTAGGGTTTGAAGATGATCTCCCCTACGCCATTGCCATTCTTGATTACGGGCATTTTAAAGTCTTTGGCAGAATCGCAGGTGACATACCGGAAGACGAGATTACCCTGGGAATGGAGATGGAAACAAAAGTCACCCGGTTGCCAAACCGTCAGCTTAGCTATGTTTTTCAAAAGGCATAATAGCATATTTTTATCATAAAACCTCAAAAATAAGGATTATTCGACGATGACCGAATTAAAAAACATCCAAATCGAAACGTCAGATGGTGTGGCCATAATCACACTGAACCGGCCAAAACACAATGTATTTGACATAGAAATGATGAAAGACCTGAACACTGAGCTTGAAAACCTTCTTAATGACCCTCAGCTCAAATGTCTGGTATTTTTAGGGGAAGGCCCCAGCTTTTGCGCGGGCGTTGAGGTGGGTGACCACAAACCGGAAAAGGTAGATGATATGATCGCCACCTTCAACCGCATCTTCGAGCTGATTGACCGGTTTGAAGTGCCGACCATCGCAGGGGTTCACGGGGCCTGTCTCGGGGGAGGCCTGGAGCTGGCCATCGCTTGCGACATCATTGTTGCGGCGGATCGTGCCATCTTTGGCCAACCGGAAATCAAGCTTGGTTTCTTTCCGCCCTATGCCGCCATTCGACTTCCAAGTCTGGTGGGAGAGGCAAAGGCGATTGAAATCTGTACTACCGGTAAACGATATACGGCAAAAGAGGCAAAATCGATGGGGTTTGTCAGCCATACAGTCGAGGATGAAATGTTTTCCGAAGCCGTCGATAAAATAGTGAACGAAATTCAGGTTAGCAGTCCTCTTATCATCCGGCTCAACAAACGGGCGGTGAAACAACACCTTGGCATGGAATTTTCAAAGGCACTTCAAGGAGTTGAAGATCTTTTCCTCAATATCCTCATGAAGACCGAAGACACGTCGGAAGGCATCCGCAGTTTCGAGGAAAAACGAAAACCGGTGTGGAAAAATAGATAGCAATATGAATTTTTCAAAAACCGTTAAACAAACACATAAACGGACGGAGGCAGATCAGGATGCGCGAAGAGGAATTGATCCGGGAGGGATGGGAAAAGCAGTCGACAAATGACGAACCGCGGCTTTCTGAACTGGCGGAGCTGTATGGGGAACTCGATTTCGAGGTTCACCTTGAACCGTTTCATCCGGAAGAAACCCAGGAGTGCACGGAGTGCATGAAAGTTTCACCAGATAAATACAAAACCATTTACATTCGAAAAAAAAATGGATGAAATTACAGATATTAAGAGTTGCCACCGCTTCGGATCTTATGGTCGAATTGAACCAAAGGCGGTCAGTGAGTTCAAATTAATATTCAAGTTTCGTACCCCTGATGGGCCATGGTGCCGTATCGGAGAGCTGTTTAAACCCCTCCATTTTTCAAGCAAGTTGAAACCCTTTCTCATTAAAGAGTGTCAAACAAGCATCCACAACTTCCGGGTCATACAAAATGCCTTTTTTATGGGAGATCTCTTTTAGTGCCGTATCAATACCCAGGGCCGGCCGGTAAGGCCGGTGTGAGGCCATGGCCTCCACCACATCGGCCACACACATGATCCTGGCTTCCAAAAGGATCTCTTTACCCGACAACCCCAAGGGATACCCGGAACCGTCAATATTTTCATGGTGCTGTTGCACGATAAGAGCCACCGGCCACGGAAATTCAATTTTCTCCAATATATTGTAACCTTCCTGGGCATGGTTTTTAATCAGTTCAAATTCGGTTGCCGTTATTTCCCCGGGCTTTGAGAGAATTTCAGTCGGTACCGATACCTTACCCAGGTCATGGATGACTCCAGTCATGTAAATCCCTTCGATACGCTCTTTTGAAAGACCCATCTCTTCTGCTATTGCGCGGGCAAGATCTGCTACACGCTGCTGATGACCGGCGGTGTAAGGGTCTTTTTTTTCAACAATCATCGACACAACCTGAATCGTTCCCTCCATCGATTTTTTTATATGCACGAGACTCTGTTGAAGCTGTTCCTCCATCTGCTTTCTGTCGGTGATGTCTCGCAAAGAGGCAAGGTAAGCCATTTCCCCCTCCCATTCGGTTTCGGACAGTCGTGCCTCCACTGTCCGTATATTGCCATCTTTTGAAATGATTTCAATTTCTGTTGTTTCTCTCGCCATTAGGGGAAAACCGAACGACTCTCCTATAAGCTTTTCTCTTTTTTTGTCAAAAAGCGCTTCCCCGGCTGAATTGACAAAACGAACGATTCCATCCTTGGTCACAATAATGATGCTATCCGCATTCTCTTCGATAATATTTTTGTATTTTATCTGTGTCTCCCTCAGCTCACGATTTTTCTTTATGAAATCTTTCTCCAGCTGAGCAATTCGGCCTTTTAGGTCTGTTCTGTCTTTTTGAAGGTTAAAATCCCGCTTTAAAAAGGCGTTATGAACAACATGGATAAGTTCATCCCGGTAAAATGGTTTGGAGAGATAATCAAAGGCCCCATAATCGTCGACAGTCTGTTTTAACGTCTTGAAATCTGAAAAACCGGTCGTGATCAGAACCTCGATACTGGCATCCATCTGCTTAATTTTTTTTAGTGCTTCAATTCCGTCCATCACGGGCATTTTTATATCCAGAATTGCCACATCGATTGGGGAATTTTGGACAACCTCCAGGGCTTCTTTCCCATTAAATGCCTGAAATATTGTGTAGCCCTCAATTTCAAGCATTTGTTTGATCAGATCGCAGACTTCCTGCTGGTCATCGGCCACCAGTATGTTTTTTTCGGTCATTTTCGCTTTCCCTTATTTCGTATCTAAAATCTCCCTCAGTTTTTGTGACAGCTTTTTCGTTCCGAACGGCTTCTGGATAAACCCATCACACCCTTTTGCCAGAATTGTTTTGGTAAGGCCATCTATGCTGTAACCGCTGGAAGGGAGGACTTTAATATCGGAATTAATCTCTTTTAACCTATCATAGATTTCATCCAATGTCACATTTTCTGGACTTTTATTAACGATTTCGTTCAAGTCCGTCGAGGCGGGTTACAGCTTCACCGCATACGGGCGTGCTTTTTCAAGGCTAAACAGGCGGGCGATCTCATCCACCTCAAACTTGGGCCACTTTGCCGGTTTTCCTCGAGATACGGCTTCGATACCGGCCCCTTTTTCCATCACTTCACCGATGCAGGCGACATCGATTCCAGCTTTAATAATACCAGCCATGAGCTTTTTAGAAATTTTTTCCCGGCAGCAAATCAGAAGGCTCCCTGACCCGATGAGACCGAGCGGCTCTATATCGAGCATCTGACAAATTTTTTCGGTTTCCGGATATATCGGGATGTTATCCATGTTGATTCTGATTTTGTGACGTCCTGAAATACTCAGCTCTTCAAGTGCGGTCGCCAGACCGCCCTCCGTGACATCATGCATGGCACTTACGCCCGGGGAGCGCCCGGCGATTTGTGCCTCGTCAATAATACCGATTTTGGAACGAAACGCCCGGCATCGGTCTATTTCACCGTCTTTAAGACCCAAGCCCCTCAACCGGTCCCCCATTTCCCCGGCAATAATAGCTGTCCCCTCTACCGCCACAGATTTGGTAAGAAGCACCCTGTCACCGGTTTTGATATTTCGCTTTTCAATGAGGTTGGTTTTTGAAACGGTTCCGACCAGCATCCCCGTGACCACCGGCCGGGTAACGGCATCGGTGATCTCGGTATGGCCGCCGCATAAACTGATACCCCATTGCTGACAGGCTGTTTTTAGTTCATGCATCACCTGTCGAATCTCCAACGCAGTAACATTGCAAGGGAAAAGAAGTGTTGTTAAAAACCACCTGGGCGTTGCCCCGGAAGTGGCGATATCGTTTGCATTGATCAAAACCGCATAATGCCCGATCGAATCGGTAGTAAACGTAATCGGGTCTGACTTGAGGACAAGAACCTCCTCTTTTTCAACATTTATCGCGGCAGTATCTTCCCCTATACCGGGATGGATCAGAACCGACGGGTCATCAAACAAAAATATTTCGATAAATTCTGCCAAAAGATCATTCGGCAATTTGCCTGAAGGAAGTGGACGAGCCAACCGTACGATTCTTTTCAATTCTTCCAGGCGGAAGATGGTGTAATCGCTTTTGCAATCAGGGGACGGGGTTCCGACGGGGTTGTGAAGAAGAACGGTTACAGCACCCGCGCCGTTGCCGGCCTGGATATCATATATAAAATCTCCTACGACAAGCAGATGCGCAGCGTCGACGCCGAACTTTCGGGCCGCCAGCAAAATCCCTTCCGGATTCGGTTTGGGGGCAACCGGATCATCTCTTGTGACCACCAGTTCAAAATCTTCCAAACCGGTATGCTGGAAATTATTCAGGGCCTGTTTTACAGATTGAAGGCTGTTGCGTGTTATAATGCCGATCGGAACGCCTGTTGCTCTCAAATACCGAATCAGCTCTTCGGCGCCTGGATTGGGCTTTGATTTTGAAGCGGCTTCGGCTTCAAAATGTTCCAGCACAGCTAGGGCATCTTCCTGCTGTTGCTTTGTCTCCAGAGTTTTTATGAATTCCAAAATCGGTCTATTTTTCGGGCAATCGATCGCCGCCCTGATAACACCAAAATCGAGGGCGCCCGGTTGGGTCAGTGTCCCGTCAAAATCGAACAATACGGCTTTTATACAAATCGGTTTATTTTTCATATTCAATACGGCAAGGCATACATTTGCACCCCTTGATGTCCATCTTTCATAAAGGGTTTGTCCAATCCGGTAAGCACTTTTTGTCTTTTTTAAAGGAAAGGGATTTTTTTTCCCGTACGGTAAAGCAGGGCCTGGCATGTTGCAATCAAGTTTTTCTCCTGATCTTTAACCACGATGGTATAGCCTGCGGTCTTTCGGGTCCTGCTGATCTCATTTGCCTCGGCCCGCAAAACAGTCTCCTTATCAGGGCTGGAAACATAGGTCACACTGACATTCATGGCCACACCCACGGTTCCGTCCGCCTGCCCAACGGTTTCGAATGCCTCGTCGATCAGTGAAAAAATGACGCCCCCGTGGGCGCGATCATAGATATTTCCCATGGTCTGCGGGTCGTAGGTCATTTCCACGGCTGAATACCGGTCCTCCAGCTCGACCAGTTTCATGTTCAACTTTCGGGCAAACGACTCCTTTTCCACCGCTCGATAAATCGCTTCTCTAACTGCCTGGTCCATTGCTTCCCTCCCTTACTTACTACCTCAATTGATCGTAAACAAAACTGAAAGAGGCGTAAAAATAAGGAATAGCCAGCTTTCAGTATAATTAGTGATGCACTTTTAGAAAAAGTGAAAAGAAAAATTTTATGTTAATTTTTTTGTCTCATATGCGCAAATATTATTTCAGTCCAACAATGGTACTTGACGCAAATCCTTCGGTTTCTTACTATCATTTGCCTAACCCGGATAAACCGGTTGTAGCGAAGTGGAAATCCTGATTTGTCGAGGAACCAAAAAAATTTCTCGCCTCAGTACGATCTTCCGGACTTACGGGGTGAACAAAGGCGCAAAGAACGCCAAGTATTTTTTCTGTTTTCCTTTGCGCGCTTTGCAACTTTACGTGAGAAAAACAAAATTCAGAAATATTTTATCACAAAAGGCACAAATTCCGGACTTTAAACTGTTAATTTTGGAAAGCCGATGACCTATCCTGAAAACAGGGCAGCTTCACGCATATTCTGGCAAATCGGCGTTGCTGCATTGAGTCGTCTATTCCTCAACACCGCACGCCGTTTTGTGTATCCGTTTGCACCCGCCTTGAGCCGGGGGATGGGGGTCTCGTTGACGGCGGTAACCTCGTTGATCGCCATCAACCAGGTTACCGGGGTTTTGGGTTTGGTGTTTGGGCCTCTGGGTGATCGCTGGGGATACCGATTGATGATGTTGGCCGGATTGAGTTTATTGGCCCTGGGGATGTTGACCGGTGGTATTTTTCCTTTTTATGGATCGGTTTTAATGGCCTTTTTTTTAGCAGGTCTGGGGAAAACAATATTTGATCCGGCCTTGCAGGCGTATGTGGGAAAACAGATTCCCTACGAGCGTCGCGGTATGGTTATCGGTATCGTTGAAATCAGCTGGGCCGGAAGCTCCCTCGTCGGGATTCCCCTGATCGGTTTGCTCATCGGGCATTTTGGGTGGCGTTCTCCTTTCCTTGTTCTCGGTGGATTGGGGGTGCTCAGCATCGTTGGATTGGGTATATTGACTTCCGGAATTCAAAAAAGTGCCGCGGCACATCCTCAACCGCTTCATCTTTTTCAATCATGGCGGCAGCTGGGCCTGAAAAGATCTGCCCTGGGCGCCCTCGGCTTTGCCTTTTTTATCGCTGTTGCCAACGATAACCTCTTTGTGGTATATGGGGTGTGGCTGGAACATAGGTTTCAACTGGGTATCGTGGATTTGGGGATTGCGACCACGGTTATCGGTATGGCAGAGCTCCTTGGCGATGGGTTGACAGCATCTCTTGCCGACCGTTTTAAACTAACACGGTCGGTTTTAGTAGGTCTTATTTTGTCCGGAGCCAGCTATGCTGCGCTGCCGTATGTGGGTTACAGCCTTTCATCTGCGTTGGGTGGGCTGTTTCTTGTCTATTTAACATTTGAGTTTACCGTTGTCACTTCAATGGCCCTGTTCACCGAGTTTCTGCCACAGGCCAGGGCCACAATGATGTCGGGCTTTTTTGCTGCATCGAGCATTGGACGAGTATGCGGCGCCCTGATCGGCGGCGTGGTTTGGGGGACCGGCGGAATTATGGCAACCGCCATGACATCGGCATTCATCAGTGGGCTGGGATTGATTTCGCTATTTCTGGGCCTTCGGCATTGGCGACCCAACTGACCCACTGCAATTATCTACCCTATAGCTGCATAAAAAACATGGCAAAGGGTTGTTAAAAACAATAAGCGTCAGGGGTTTAGAGCTATTTGGCTTAGATTTCTGGAAGCGATCATAGGTGCCATCCAAAAATAGTACAGAATTAGTCATGTTTTTTACCCTACGGGAAAGCCGATGTCGAAGATCCGCCCCTGGAGGGATACCGCATCTCCTGCGTTGCCAAGGGTTCGCAGTAGCCCATTACAGCTTCACCCTTGGACGCCTTGGATTTGCGGCATCCTCAACTTTTGCAACGTTAGGGTCTATATGTCCTTTTAAAATTTGAATATAGGAGAAACCGATGAATCCTTCGCCTGTTTTAGAAATATTTTCTGATTATATCTGACCGTGGTGTTATTTCATTACCGGGAGTATTGAACGATTAAAGAGAGTGTATGAGATTCAAATCCGTTGGACGGCATTTCCGCTCCACCCGGATACACCGGAGGAGGGTCTAACTCTGGAAGCACTTTTTGCCGGCCGGAACATCGATATTCCCCAGATGAAATCTCATCTCAAAACAGCCGCAAAGGACTTTGGCGTCGATATCGGTGATCGCCGGAAAACCTATAACAGTCGTCTGGCGCAAGAACTGGGAAAATGGGCTGAGTCAAAATCCAAAGGAGATGAATTTCATCTGGCGGCCTTCAAAGCATATTTCATCAACGGACAAAACATCGCTAAAATTCCTATCCTTGTGGATATTGCAAAATCGGTAAATTTGAGCGAAAAAGAAGCGCAAACCGTCCTTGAAAAAAGATCATTTAGTCAAGCGGTAAGTTCAGACTGGCGACGGGCCGTCGAGATGGAAATCAGAGCGGTTCCCACCTTTCTATTCAATGGTCAATCCCTACCCGGAGCTCAGAAATACGAAACCCTGGATCGGTTGATGGCGACCCACAACGTAGCAAGACGTTGATCCCTTGCGGATAATCTTCGAGTTACCATCCGCTCATGGCATGCTGGCCCCTGAGCCTTGCAATCTCATCCTGCAGGCGATTAAATCTTCTGCCGACAACCGCGGCCATATTCGACATTACGACAAATCCGAGGCCGGTGTCCAGCTCGAACAACCGGATGATATGCTCTTTTCCGATTCGAATCAACTCACACTGACCGGAAGCACAATATCCCGAAAGACGGTATTGATAGGGTGACACAAAGCACGACCAACCGATTGCCCCGCCTGCCGAAATGGAGGAGATCGTGTTTTCCTCGGATGAAGCCAGTCCCGGGAGTTCACAACGCAAATCAACCCGGCCCTCTATTACAATCCAGAGATGGCCGGCCGGCTCTCCTTCGCCAAAGAGCTTCGCATCTTGTTTAAACTCCTTTTTTCGGCAACACGCCTGCACTGCGGTCAATTGGTCACCGCTGAGGCCCTTGAAAACTTCGACATCTTCCAGAAATTCCAGACTGATCATGATGGTCCCTTTTAAGGTTTGGGGAAAAAATTTACAATTTAGTTGAGAACGAAATCCATCTCGATCGTTCCCTTAAGGATGTGGTTATTGAATATCCGGCACATTTTGTCCGGCGTTACTTTTTGATAAATCACCGAATCTTCCCCTTCGATCTCCACCGTCACGTTCGGTTCCTTGTCACACATCCCGATGCACCCGGCAGTCATTATGCGTATATCCAAACGATCGGTCTTCGCCATTTCATCCATGAGGGCGCTCATCACCTCCCGCGCACCAGCGGCAATGCCGCATGTCGCCATATGCACGCTGATCTTTACCCCGGCGTAGGGCGATACCCAGGCAGAATCCTGCAGCTGGTGATACCGGACACCAACGATTTCAGTCAGGTTGGACATCACGACATAACCGATCTTTGAATTTTGGCCGAACAGTTTGACAAGCTGATTTTTATCTACCCGAATTACCCGACAACTCTCATTGGCGCAGTAGGCTGACAATCTGTATTTGTAAGGTGGAACAAGACTCGACCAGCCAAACGTCTTTTGGGTTGAAATCGATGAGATGGTGTTCTTTTCTGAAGTACCTCCGCCCGGCGGATCATATCGAAGATCGACAGATCCCTCCTTTACGATCCACAGATAGTCAGCCTTCTCCCCTTCGGCAAACAATCGATGCGCGTACCGATAATTCTTCTCGGTGCAGAAATCATGAATGCCGGCAAGATGGCGGTCAGTTAGACCTTTAAAAATTTCGACATTTTTCATAAATTCGAGCTCGACCATCCATGCCTCCTTTAATCGTTAAAAAATGCCCAAACAGGCTACATTTTTGCCAGGGCAAAATCGGTCTGGACCTCACCCTGGAGAACATGCCTTTTGAAGATTTGGCGCATCTTGTTCGGATTTATCAGCTGGTAGACGATTGGCTTGCCCCCTTCGATTTCAACGGTTACATTCGGCTCGCTGCTACACATACCCATGCAGCCGGAATTGACCACCCGTATATCGTCACGGTCGCTGTTGGCCAGCTCTTCCATCAGGACGCCCATCACCTCCCGCGCACCGGCGGCAATACCGCAGGTGCCCATGTGGACGATTATTTTGGCCGTGGCCGTACCATCCCTGACTGAAATTTCCTTTGCGGTTTTTTCTTTTATTCGCTTAAGATCTTCTATCGTCAATTTTGCCATTTCCTTCTTCTCCTATTTCTGAATTCGTCTGGCCTTGATCAAGCCGGTTGAGATGTTTTCGAATCGTCTGTGTCAGATGGTGAATCACGGCCGGGTCGTCCAAAAAGGAATCTTCCAGTTCCTTTCTGATTTCCCGGGTATCCATGTCAAAATGTCTGTCGTCCACCGAATGGTCATATACAAAATCAACGTCCGGGTTGCCCGCAATCAACGTGGTGATCGAACCGGCCATATCACCGATCGGCGCCCGATCGATGTGGTCGTACCGAAAAACAGCCGTAACTTCGGTTCCTGCACCGGGTTTGGATTCAATCTTCACCTCCCCATCGCAGCGACGGGCAGCTGCCTCGAGGAGGGAAAGACCCAGGCCGACCCGTCGGGTGGTCCGAGTTGTCACAAAAGGATCGGAAATTCTGTCGATCTTTTCAGAAGATATTCCCCTTCCATTGTCCCGGATAACGATCTTTAAAGCGTTTTCTGCCCGGGCTTCTTCCACGACGATATGAATGCAACTGGCGCCGGCTGTAATGCCGTTTTCCGCCACATCCAGAATATGAAGAGAAATTTCCCGCAATCAGATCTCTACCTTTCTCCCTTTTTCACCCTTCAACGCAAGGCGGATTTCTTCCACCGTTGGTGCTGCCATCAGAAAGGAGGTCCATGCCCTGCCGATGTCGTCCGGAGAGTGGGCGTCTGAGGAAGTCACACACGGAAAATGTTTGATTCCGGGGATACTGTCACGCGCCGTTTTCAATGGTATCCGGTATGATATCTCCACCCCGTCGATCCGAAGGTCATCCGGGATAAACCCCAACTTGCCGATAATACCGAAAGCGGGTCTGTCTACATGGGAAGCGATGGTAACCCCGCCGAGTGACCGGGCCTTGGTTACGATTTCCTGAAGCCCCAATTCGGTTGCGCCGATGAGTAATCGGGAACTCTCTCCGAGGACTTCATCGTTTTCATCCGCTATAATCTGGTACCCGAACACTTTGGCTTCGTTCTGCCCCGGCAGGTGGCCATAAACGTGCTGCTGCATGACCAGCGCCTGCTCCAATTCTCCAAAAAGGGCAAGAATATGAACCTCCTCCCTAGAACAGATCTCCATCCCCGGTATGACACAAAGTCGATCCGATTTTACCGACCTGATGGCCGCACCGGCGTTTTCCGCAGAATTATGATCGCAGATGGCAATAATATCGAGGTCTTTTTTAAGGCTCCTCTCCACTATTTTTTTCGGGCTCATTTCCCATTCGGTACATGGGGAAAGGCATGTGTGAATATGAAGGTCTGCTTTAAAATGTTCCAACAAAACTTCATCCTTTTCCGCTGCGGTGACATCCCGATTAGAGTTCCCTTTTCAAATGACAGCGGATCTTTCCCGCTATGGATTCTAACCATCTGAATTTCTGACACCGGCCGCATACATGCGTCCAGCCAGATCATAGGCTGACCCTTCCCACGCGAGAATGGGAATTCCTTCCACACCCGCCTTTTCCACCGTTTCCGGATCGGGTTTATGCCCGCCGGTTATGACAATCGCTGCCATCTCCTTCAAAACAGCAATGGCGACCACGTTTTGGTGGCCCTGGACCGTCAACCAGATACACCTCTGGGGCGCATTGGCCATGACATCGCTCAAAAGATCGCCACAATATCCGCCATCGATGGGACGATTCAGCCCTTTTTCCCCGGCAACCACCTGGACATCGAATCGATCAGATAACTCTTTGACTGTCATTTTACACCACCCCTCGTTGTTTCGGTTCAGGCCGGCCATCAACTTGTAACTCAAGTTTCGCCCCTTATATCTGCGAAGACTCGCCTAGCTTTTACCACGTGCACCGATCAAAAAACAATCCTTTTGTGATGCCCTTCCCCTCACGACATCTTCAGCAAAGGTCCGGCAATCCGGCGCCCCGCAGGCCCCGCAATCCTTTCCATTTATCCGCTCCAGAAGCATGTCTATCTCCTGAAGCGACTCAATCGAAAGCGACTCGTTGGGTGTCTCAAACAATCCCGCCAGCTTGGACGGGTTAATTTCCGACGTAAAACGGCCCTTTTCATAAAGGCGAAGAATTTTTTCCCGGGGCAGGCGTCTTTTAGGGTTGAACTTCCGGATCACTTTTTGAATCGCGCTCTTGGCCACATATTTATCGATAGCGGTAAAGGCCCCTCCGATGCACCCCTCGGAACACGACCGGAATTCAATATACTCGACGTCGCTGAACAGACCCATCTCAATCTTTTCAAGGTAAGAAATGACTTCCCGTAATCCTGAAACCGCCAAGGATCGATCGATATCGATGCTGGCAATCTCCTCCCCGGATACCGCCCACCTCAGGCTATTCCCAACGGAAAAACTGTCGGATGTATTCCAGGAAACAGGGATCTGGTCGGCCTTATAAATTTGCTCTATTTTCTGAGCCAGTTGTGCATACACATCGTTGATCCCCAGAACCTTATCCACATGGGAGCTCACCAGGGGGTGGGAACATCGGTTCGGGGTAATGTGATAGAGGACAACATCTTCTTCTTTTACCCCCTTCTCTTTAACAATTCCCTGTTTGACTTCCCGGGCCATCAGTTCAACCGGTCTCATGATCGGAAGGACATGGTCCAAAAGGCTTGGAAATCTGACCGCAATGAGGTGGATGACTGCAGGGCAATATGGCGAGATGAGCGGCCATGGTGCCTGGCGCGTATCCCTGTTTCTCATAATAAAGGCTTCGGTTGCGCACTGAAAGATCTCAATATAGTCCAGCATGTCCATTGCATGCTGAAATCCAATTTGCCGGAGTCCCAACAGGACATCTGCCGGCATGGCGGTGGGGAACTGGGCATATAGCGTCGGTCGAACAAGGACCACGGAAACCTTGTCCTTTTTAAGGGATTTAAGTTCGGACGTAGCTGCGCTGATCGCACCGGTTGGGCAGACTCGAACGCATTCCCAGCATCCGATGCAGTGGTCTACAATCTGCAAAGCGTGATTATGCCTCAACCGGATCGCTTTTGTCGGGCAAATCTTGACGCATTTGAGGCATCCGGAACAAAGGGCCCTGTCAAAGTGAAAGTAAGAAGAGAGTGGAATTTCCTTGTTCAATGCCTGTCCCCTTCTTTATTTATAAAAAATACCATCCGAACCCGTGTCCCCTTTCCTCTTTCAGACTCAACCTCGATCTGGTCTGCGTTTTTTTCCATGTTCGGCAGCCCCATTCCTGCGCCGAATCCCATTTCCCTGTATTCATCCAACGCCGTAGAAAATCCTTTTTGCATGGCGAGTTCAATGTTTTCAATCCCCGGCCCGTTATCTGAAATATTGAGGGTTAACCGGTCGGTGTCAACCCGAAGGCTCAAAAGGCCATCTCCACCATGCATGACCACATTCATCTCACCTTCGTACCCGCAAATCGCGACCCGGCGGATCAAAGCGGAATCCAGATTAAGGGACTTGAGCAGGACCTTGGTCTGAATGGCGGCTTCACCGGCCCGGATAAAATCCTTTTTTTTAATGTGAAAGCTCTTTTTTAAACCCGACATTTAGCCTATCTCTCGAAGTAAAAAGTTGGTCTATCCGTGGACGGCAGCGATCCATAGACCCTTTCCAAAACCGATAATCCATGTTCCCCCTGCCCGGAATCAGCCCGGTCTCCTTTACCTTTTTCCATCAAGACCGGTTAACCCGGAGGAATGCAGTCTGCCGCAGGAAACAAACATGGAGTAGGGAGAGGAGAGCATCGGGATATTCTGGCGTTGAGCCAGCTCGATTACCTCCGGTGGCGGGGTTTTCCCCCGGACAAATGTTACCGCCCCCACACCTGCCACCATTGCGGTTTTAACCACCTGGATGGTGGTCAATCCGGTGAGAAGAATACAGCCCTCAGAGAGTCCGGCGAGAATGTCACTCATCAGGTCACTGCCGCCACATGTACAGATCTCCTTGTCGAGCTGATCTTCGCCGACAATAAGCAAGGCATCCAAAACATCAACAATTTCAGATAATTTCATTTTACAGATCCTAAAAAAATCCACCGATCAAACCATGGGTGTTGTTCCGGAAAAAATAAATAGAGCCGCTGTTCTTCAGAAAATCATTGAAGTGAATCGAATCTGTTTTTACTAATAATGTATATAAGATACCGATCTTTTAATGTCAATTGAAACTAAATAAACGGCAAAGCTCTTAGAGACGCTTGGGTGGATTGGGGGTATGGATTTAAGATAATCTTGTTTTAGATACCCCCTTGCATTTTTTAATCACTTCGAGTAAAAGGCCCTTGCAAGGGATCGGATCGATTTAAATCTTTAGCTGGTCACTGATATTTTGGACACCTCTATTATTTACTCAAGTTTCGCACCCCCATTAGGGCACGGTGCCACATTTGGTGTGGGGTAAAAAGAAATTTTTTTGGAAAAACGAGGAGATCCGTTCATGGCACATTATGAAAGGCCCCAACATCCTGACATTTCGAACGATATGTTTGACAAAATCGATGAGATTATCGCCATTAACCGACCCAGACCAGGCTCGATTATCACTGTTTTGAGAGAGTGTCAAAATGTGGCCGGTTATCTTCCGGTTGAACTGATCGATTATATCAGCCCCGGCATGAATCTAGCACCCAGCGAAGTCTTCGGTATTGCGTCATTCTATGCGCTTTTTTCCATGGAACCCAAAGGTCGCCATACCATAAAAATGTGTCTGGGCACCGCATGTTATGTCAAAGGCATAAAGCAGATCATGTCCCGCGTTCACCGTGAATATGGAATAAGAGACGGCGAAACAACTGAAGACAGGCGCTTTTCGTTAGACGCCGTGAGATGCCTCGGCGCCTGTGGGCTTGCACCTGTGATGATCGTCAACAAGGACACATACGGCGCTTTGTCCTCGGACCGTGCTGTCGAAATTCTCGAAAAGTATGAATAGATCCAAAGATACAGACAATAAAAGAGGCCAGATATAAATGCAGGAGAAAGAATGAATAAACCGAGAACCCAGTTGATGCTGTGCGGTGGTACCGGATGCCACTCCACCGGGACTAAAGCCTTTCGGGAAGCGTTACAGAATGAGCTCGAAAGCCAAGGTCTTGTCGAAGAGGTAAAAATCATCGAGACCGGTTGTAACGGATTCTGCGCTGTTGGACCGGTGATGCTCGTCCAGCCTGAAGGAATATTTTACCAGAACCTCAGGACCAAACATGTTCCCCACCTGGTGGAAGAACATTTTCTTAAAGGCCGCCCGGTTCCAAAGCTTTTTTACGTGGAACCCGCCTCCAAAGAAACAATCCCGAACATGAATGAAATCCCTTTCTTCAAACATCAGGTGTTCTGGGCCATGCGAAACAAGGGCGCACTGGACCCGGAAGTTATCGATGAATACATCGCCAGGGACGGCTATTTTGGGGCAGCCAAAGCGATCAATGAAATGAGCGCCGATCAGATCATAGAGGAGATGAAAATATCGGGACTCAGGGGCCGTGGTGGTGCTGGCTTTCCAACCGGTTTGAAATGGGAATTTGCCGGCAAAAGTTCGAGCGATGTAAAGTATGTGCTGTGCAATGCAGATGAAGGAGATCCCGGGGCTTTCATGGACCGAAGTATACTGGAAGCGGATCCCCATGCGGTTCTCGAGGGCATGATCATTGCTGCGCGGGCCATCAATTCCCACCAGGGGTATATCTATGCAAGGACGGAATATCCCCTGGCCGTCCGCAGACTGGGTATAGCCATCCAACAGGCAAGGGAGTATGGGCTCCTGGGGAAAGACATCCTCGGATCCGGTTTTGATTTTGACATCGATATTTACCAGGGGGCAGGCGCTTTTGTATGCGGCGAAGAAACAGCCCTGATGAGATCGATCGAGGGGAAGCGGGGAATGCCGAGACCCCGTCCACCGTTTCCCGCCCTTCAGGGATTATGGGAGAAGCCGACCGTTTTGAACAATGTGGAAACCTTTTCCAATGTATCCCAGATCATATTAAACGGGGGAAAATGGTACGCCAGTATCGGAACCGAGACCAGCAAGGGAACCAAGGTGTTTGCCCTCTCCGGAGATGTGGCCAACATCGGACTCGTTGAGGTCCCGATGGGAACTTTGCTGAAAACCATTATTTATGACATCGGCGGAGGCGTACCGAATAAAAAGAAGTTCAAGGCGGTTCAACTGGGTGGGCCGTCCGGTGGATGTGTGCCCGAAGAATATCTGGATACACCTGTGGATTATGAGGAAATCGTCAAGTTGGGCGCCATCATGGGGTCCGGCGGAATGATTGTCATGGATGAAAACACGTGTATGGTCGATATGGCCCGTTTTTTCATGGATTTTATCCAGGATGAATCGTGCGGGAAATGCACACCCTGCCGTGAAGGAACCCGTCGCCTGCTGCAGATTCTGGAAAACATTTGCAACGGAAAAGGAAAAGCCGAAGATTTGGTTGCTTTGGATCAAATTTCAGATGTGATCAAAGCGTCTGCACTATGTGGACTCGGGCAAACAGCCCCAAATCCGGTCCTTTCCACATTGCGATATTTCATGGACGAATATCATGCCCACGTATATGAAAAGAAATGTCCTGCGAAGCGTTGCATTGCCCTGCTAAAATTTGAAGTCGATCCGGATTTGTGTACGAAATGCGGCATCTGTTTCAGAAATTGTCCATCAAACGCCATCTCCTGGAAAAAGAAAGAGGTTGCCAAAATCGATAAGGAAAAATGTACCCAGTGTCTCACCTGCTACGAAAAATGCAGATTTGAAGCTATCCTTTAGCTTCAAATCCATAACAACTGAAAAATTTGGGAGTATTAAATGATAGAAGCGTTAATTACAATGGGAGGATTGGGGGCTGTCATTGGTGTTGTCCTGGCGACAGCATCCAAGATATTTTATGTCTTTGAGGATCCCAAGATGTTGGAAATCAAAGATGCACTGCCCGGCGCCAACTGCGGTGGATGCGGTTTACCCGGATGCGCCGCCAATGCAGAAGCAATTTTGGCCGGCGAGGCGGGGGCGGACTCGTGCATGGTCGGGGGGCCGGATCTCGCCCATATTCTTGCAGAGATAATGGGGGTAACAGTTGAGGATAAAGAGCCCGATATCGCCGCTTCCAGCTGCACCTACGGCATACCGGGTGCCGATCTAAAATATATATACAATGGGCTGAGCAATTGCAGGGCGGCAACACTTCTCGGCGGCGGGATGAAGGTCTGCACCATCGGGTGTGTGGGTCTTGGATCATGTGCCAAGGCATGTCCCTTCAATGCCATTACCATGAAAGAGACCGGACTGCCCTCGGTCGACGAAAAACGCTGCACCGGATGTGGTGTTTGTGAAAATGTGTGTCCCAAACATATCATTACCCTCTCCTCGGTTACCCGGCGCATCATGCGGGAGTACACAACAGACGAGTGCACCACGCCCTGTCAACGGGCATGCCCTGCGGGAATCAATATTCGGGAGTATATCAAGCAGATCTCTTTGGGCAATCATCTAAAGGCGGTTCAGGTCATAAAGGAACGAAATCCCTTTCCCGCCGTCATCGGCAGAATCTGTCCCCGTCCCTGTGAAGACGAGTGCAGAAGAAAATATATCGATGAACCGGTGGCGATCAATTTCCTGAAGCGGTATGCGGCTGATGTTGAAAAAGAGATCGACAAAAAAATTCTGCCCTTCAAGGCGCCGGCAACCCATCGAAAAATTGCCATCATCGGTGGGGGCGTTGATGGGTTATCCACCGCATTTTTCCTGGCCCGGCTCGGGCATTCACCGATGGTTTATGAAGCGACCCCGAGCCTGGGGGGATTGCTCCGATATGCCATTTCCGTTCTCAGGCTGTCCGATGAGGTCCTCGACCGGGATATCGAAGGCATCCTTGAAATGGGCGTGAAGGTCCAAACCGAAAAGATTCTTGGTAGAGATTTCACCATCAGTTCCCTTTTGAAAGAGGGGTTTGAATCGGTATCTCTTGCCCTTGGCGGATGGGATAGCAGTCTTGCCCGGTTGGGTGGAACCCGGAATGATTCAGATATTGAAGAACCGATCCCCGGCACCATTTTGCTCATGGATTTTATAAAACATCCGGACCGGTTTTCTTTAAAATCCAATGTTGTCATTGTGGGTGGAGGAGAGCTTGCGCTTAAGGCGGCCGGTATTTGTAAGGATAGTGGCGCAAAAAATATAACAATCCTATTCAGAAGCTCAATGAAAACCAGCACCCTAGATCCAGAGCATCTCGAGGAACTTGTTCAAAAAAATATAAAGGTCATTTTTAATACGGGGATTGTCCGGCTTTCCGGTAAAGGAGACGATCTTCAGGAACTGCAATATGTTGATTTGGATACGTTGTCGAAATATTCCATCCCCCTACACAACCTATTAATTGCATCAGGACGTTTTCCGGATTTTATTTTTAAAAAGTCTGAAACCGAAACTTCAGAATCGTCCGAGACCACGGATGCACCTCTTCTTTGGGAAGGTCTTGAACCTTACAAGAGACCCGCATATCACAAGGAAACAGGCCTGCTCGCAAAAGGTGACACGCTAACCGACTTTCAAGGGACGATTCATGCAATCGGTGCCGGGCGAAGGGCGGCTGCATCCATCCACCAGTTGATGTATGGCATTTCACCGTCTGTTTCTGAAATTGTAGTCGCCCGGGAATCTGATGTACAGAATGTCGATCATGTTGAAACCGTTGCCGAAAGCGTACGCCAAATCATGCCGCTCTCCGATGCAAAAGATCCTTCCGCGTTTCAGGAGATCGAAAAGGGTTTTACAGAAGAAATGGCCGATGCTGAATCAAAAAGATGCCTTCAATGCGGGCTGATCTGCTATCAGCATTCCGGCAATGCCTAAATCCCATTAAATTATTCTCTTCCCAAAGCTCTGTCCGCCGGTTGCCGGAGGCGACGCTCCGGTGGATTGGAAATGCACAACCCGCCCAGATTATTTACAATGACTTGACTTTTATGAAAAACAGCTTATTATACCATTCAATCAAGAAAGCTTGCCCGGATTGGGCCGGCTAGTTTCGCTCTGAGGGGAAGATCCATTTGTCAAAAGTGGTCACCTGAAGTTTGAAAACATGAGAATTTTTTTGAAAGGAGAATGCTACCATGACAAATGGAATCGTAAAGTGGTTTAATGATCAAAAAGGCTTCGGCTTTATTGAACAAGAAGATGGTCCGGATGTATTCGTTCATCATTCCGGAATCAACTCTGTCGGTTTTAAGTCTCTTAATGAAGGTGACCGGGTTACCTTTGAAATTGAACAAGGCAAAAAAGGCCCTGCTGCAGTCAGTGTCACTGTAGTTTAACCGACCGTTCTGGGTTAAAAAAAAGGGCATTCCATCCAAATTATTATGGCGTGTCCTTTTTATTTGATAAACGAAAAAATTAAGCTATCCTGTGCTTTTTTTACTCTTCTGGACTACCTCCCCGATACGACGACTTTTGGCCAACGGATACATAGGCACCCCCCACACAGCCCATAACAGGCATACATTTTTTAAACTTCACCTACCTTTTTGATATGGCGACTTTTGTCAGGCCACCGGTCTCTCGATCACTTCATTAAATCAGGTGGGTGATGAAAGGAAAATAAAGATGGAAAAGACCCATTTTATTATTCTACCGCTTATCCTTATGGGAATCACCATACCATCAATATCGTTCGCAGAAACAAAATTAAAAAAAGCCACCTTTGCCGGAGGCTGTTTTTGGTGTATGGAACATCCCTTTGAAAAACTGAAAGGCATAAAAGAAGTTATCTCAGGGTACGCTGGTGGACATAAGAAAAACCCAACGTATGAGGAAGTATCATCCGGCACGACGGGCCATACAGAGTCCGTCGAGGTTATATACGATTCGACCCAAGTTATGTATCATAAATTGTTGGATATTTTTTGGAAACAAATTGATCCGACCGATGCGGGAGGACAGTTTGCAGACCGCGGTTCGCCCTACAGAACTGCAATTTTTTATCACTCTGAAGAACAGAGAAAGCTTGCGGAAAAATCAAAGGAAAAACTTGAGGAGTCCGGGCGCTATAAAAAACCGATCGTCACAGAAATCCTTCCGGCCGGCCGTTTTTACAGAGCAGAGGAATACCACCAGGACTACTACAAGAAAAACTCGATTCGTTACAAAATTTATAGGTATCATTCCGGCAGAGATCAGTATCTTAAGAGAATATGGGGGAATAAAAAACCTGAAAAACAGTCTGAAAATCAAAAAAAACAATCCAATAGGCAATTGAACGAAGAACTCAAGAAGAGGCTGACACCTATGCAGTACGAGGTTACGAAGGAAAACGGAACCGAGCCCCCTTTTAACAACGAATACTGGAATAATAAAAAAGAAGGTATATATGTCGATATTGTTTCGGGGGAACCCCTCTTCAACTCCATCGACAAATATAAATCCGGAACTGGGTGGCCGAGTTTTACGCGACCATTGGAACCTGACAATGTTGTTGAGATTGAGGACTTCAGTCTTTTTATGAAGCGCATTGAGGTTCGGAGCAAACAAGGTGACTCCCATCTCGGACACGTATTCGGCGATGGACCGAAACCGACAGGACGCCGTTACTGTATCAATTCAGCCGCCCTGAGGTTCATCCCCGAAGCAGATCTCGCCAAAGAAGGGTACGGCCAATACGTGAAACTGTTTAAAAAATAACAGGAACAGACTTTTGCATCCCTAACTAGTGCCCATCCGCGACTTTAAAATAAATATTCAAGATTCGCACCCGATATTTTTAGAAAAGCCGCATCAGGCATAGGTTAAAAAAAATCTTCTGGAAAAAATTAGTGATGAGCACTTTGACAACGGCACAAAACTTTTTAAAAGTTATCATTCCAGAAGCAACTGATATTACATAAAAATCCAAATCACTGCGTGCCTGTGCTCGGAGATTACCTTATGGATTCCGTTTCACAACGGCTGCCTCATTGTTTTTCCAAAAAATTTTATTTACCCCACACCAGATGCGACACCGTGCCCCATTGGGGGTGCGAAACTTAAGTAACAACACAAGATTAAATTCTACGGTTGACACTCCCGGGGTTCTTCCTGTATTAGAAGACTTAAATCATAAGATTTATTTTTTAGAAAGGAGCACACATGTTAAATAAGCGGAGAGGAACAGAGAGGGAGCCCACATTCTCCTCCGACATCCCTCAGGAGGAAAACGTATCTTATTCGAGTTCGCCGCCTGTTGAAAGAAAGACTATCATCGGGGAACACATTTCGATTGAAGGGAGCATCCACGGAAAGGAAAGCCTGATTATTGAAGGGGCAATGAAGGGCAAAATCGAGCTGGAAAAGAATCAGATTACCGTGGGGACTAAAGGCCGGGTGGAGGCGGAAATCCATGCGGACAACGTGACCATCAGTGGCCGGCTGACAGGGAATATCAAGGCGCTGGGCAAGGTTTCGATAACCAAAGGGGCAAACTTTACCGGTGAGATTAAGGCCAAAAGCATTTCAGTGGAAGACGGGGCTTATCTGAAAGCAGCCATCGAGCTGGAGCAGGAACCCCAAAAAGGGATTCCTCCAGATGCAAAGCCCGCTTCCCAAGGTGTAAAACCGGTCCCTTCATTTGAAAAAAAACCGGTTATCCCTGGTGCTGACCCCATCAAAAAGAATTGACCCTGTCGACTGCAGATCAACCGTTGAAGAATTCGACTGTTAAACCGGAGGAATCAGGTTACAAAAGCAATGTGCTGCAAAT
>DRHF01000327.1 GCA_011049715.1 Desulfobacterales bacterium | reverse complement strand
ATTAAATTAGATCATAGCCTTGTCCAGGTTGTTTCCCACTATATTTGATTTAAGCCGCGTCTTGTACACTTTCGTTTATCTCATCAACGATTTTCTGCATAGGGGTTTCGGGGAGATAGACCCGGTGAATACCGTAATTACCCTCCAACTTTTTGGCGTGGTCAAGAGGCATCACACCACCCATAAAAACCTTTACATTATCCATCCCTTTTTCTTTGAGCATATCCACAACCATCGGTCCCAATGAGAGATGATTGCCACAGAGACTGCTCAACCCGACCACATCGGCATCTTCCTCAATGGCCGCCTCAACAATCTCGGCCGGAAATTTATTTCCCAGGTATACCACATCCATCCCTGCTTCTTTTAAATACTGCGCCACCAGATAAACGCCACGCCAATGAATATCGAGCCCCAACTTAGCAATTACGACTTTAATTTTTCTATCCATCACTTTTTTTTACCTCCTGATCGATTAACCATAAGTTTACAGTAGAGGGAATGCCCACAAACCATATTCTTCTCGAAAAAGCTCCTCAATTTCACCCAGCGTAGCCAGATTTTTAACCGCATCCAAACAATATGGATACAGATTTTCGTCGGTGTGACACTTTTCGCGAAGAATGTCTATAGACTCTTTTAACTTTTGATCGTTGCGCTCCTTCCTAAGGCGGTCTAACTTGGCTTTTTGTCTTGAAAAGGTTTCAGGGTATTCAAATACTTTGATCGGCGCAACATCTGCCTGGTCGGTTTCCATAAAATTGACACCGACGATTTTCATTTCGCCACTTTCAATTTTCTTCTGGGACTCATTATTATAATTGGCGATTTCACGATGCAACCAGCCGTCTTCAACCGCAGAAACCAGTCCGCCCAATCCTTCAATTTTTTCGACATAATCGAATATTCTCTTAACCATCTCATCGGTAAGGTATTCAACATAGTATGAGCCGGCCAGGGGGTCCACGGTGTTTACAACCCCAGTCTCCGCTTGTATAATCTGCTGGGTGCGCAAAGAGACCAAGGCGGCTTCTTCGGTGGGTGCGGAATAGGCTTCGTCAAAGGAATCGAGATGCAAAGATTGACAACCGCCAAAAACAGCCGCCAGTCCCTGAATGGCGGATCGCGCTATATTGTTCAACGGTTCCGTGGCCGGCAGGGTTTGACCCGCAGTCTGAACATGATACCGCATTAGCATCGATCTGGTGTTCTGGGCGCCAAAACGTTCCTTCGCAATTTTGTACCAAATCTTGCGGCTGGCCCGGCACTTGGCAATTTCCTCAAAAAAATCATTATGCAGGTCCCAGAAAAAGGACATTCGGGGCGCAAATTCGTCGAAACTCATCCCTCTCTTTATCAGCTCTTCGGCGGTGGCGATTGCATTGGCAATGGCAATGCCAACCTCAGTCACCGCATTCGTACCTGCCTCCCGTAAATTATACCCGTTATAGCTGATCGGATTCCAGCGCGGGACATTCTTGCAGATCCACTCCACAACGTCACATTGCATCCTGAATGACACCGCAGGGGGCAAAATTTCATAACCGCTCCCCACACAGGTTTCCATGATAAAATCATTCTGACAGGTACCGGCAAGTTGGGTTAATGCCGTTCCCCGTTGTTCAGCCACGGAAAAATACATCCCCGGAATGACCAGGCTGGTACTGGGAAGATGGGTCACAACCGATGAACTTACGGTACCCAGATCGATGCCTTCAAAATATGCATCAATGTCCCAAATTGAATCAACCGCCGCTCCGCATTGGCCTACGTTACCTTCAGCCTCCGGATCATCGGAGTCATAGCCACGGATGGTGGGCAGGTCGAAAAGGATATTCACACCCGTCGCCCCGTGATCCAGCAAATAACGGACCCGCTCGTTGCAGTCTTCCGGGGCCCCCAAGCCGGCCAACTGTCGGACGGTGAAAAGTCGTCCCCGATACATATTCGGATATACGCCGCGTAAATAGGGCGGCAGCCCGGAAAAACCGATGTCCTCAGAGTAACGGACATCCTCAATATCCGCAGGCGAGTATATCAGCTTGATCGGAATTCCAGAATGGGTAAAATACTTGTCCGCCAGCTCCCGGTCCGACTCCCGCAAACAGTTATTAAACCAGTCATCATATTGTTCCTTAATCAATTTGACATGCTCCTCACTGAAAAGGCATGTGCTTTCTTCTCTTTCCTTTAACATGGCAACCTCCTTGCAAATTATCAGAAATGGTTATTGGTTCTCAAGCGGTCTTAGACGATTTAAATATCGGTTTTTCACTGTTTTTTGGATCGCTTTTAACACAACATGAAACCGGATGCAAATACAATTTACTCAAGTTTCGCACCCCCAATAGGGCGCGGTGCCGCATCTGGTGTGGGGTAAATAAAATTTTTTGGAAAAACAATGAGGCAATCAGTTTGAACCGGTATCCATAGAGCAATCACCGTGCACAGGCACGCGATAGTCTGGTTTCTTTTGTAATATCAGTTGCTTCTGGAATGCTAACCCTTAAAAGGTTTTGTGCCGTTGTCAAAGCGCTCATCATCAATTTTTTCCGGAAAAATTTCTTTTTACCCTATGCCTGATGCGATTTTCCTTAAAATATCAGGTGCGAAACTTGAGTTATTTACACCACCATCGAGATAGCGAACATAGCAAAAAACCACAGCCAAAGGACGTGGATTCTGAATTAATCCTGAAACAGGATTTCAGCCGATTTTAACAGTCTGGAAATCGTTTGGGATCAAGCAGTTGGATATCGGAATGTTAAAGCGTTTTTTAATACAAGTCTTGGTGGATTTTTCCAAGCACGATTCGGGGAATATCCTCCTTATTTTCGACACCATAAATTACAACATTTTTGCGCAAATCCATGGTATGGCAGAACGTACCGACATGTTCATTGTTGCCGATGTGAACCGCGGTAACGCGGTTTTCGCATGCATTAAAATATTGAATCAATACTTCCAGGTTGGTAATCTGCATGTCCGATATCATGAATATATCCGGCACTCGATTCATTTGTAGGGCATCGATATCCTCCACCAGAAACTTTGTTCCCCCAGCGAAGTAACGGCAAAGGGTGGCGTATATCTCCCTTCGATTGCGTGTGTATGTGAGGATTTGCCGGCCCCCTGCCGATGCATCGCCGAAGTTGTAAACCGCCACCCGGGCATCGTTCTTTAAATAGGTATCGCAGGCACAGGCCGCACCCAGCACTGCATACGACAGATCACACCTCAGGTCTTTCATGCTGCCGGAAGAATCGATGATCACCATACAGTCCGGTACGCCTTCCTCTTTACCATAGACTTGTCCCTCCCTGCGCTTCCAGGTCTGTGTGATGCCGGGCATGAATTTTCCAAAGCTTGTCCAGGGGTCGATGTCCTGGTAAGGTAGGCCGACCTCCCAACTGATGTGGTGATCGGGATAGGTGGAGCCACTGTTTTCCATTGGAACCTTGCGGATGGGAAGCGCATAGTTCTCAGCCAGTTTCATATAATAGAGAATATTGATATCCATAGACCCGGCGGATGCCGAATCCGAACCTTGACTCGCCGGTTGGATCGCGCCTGAGATTTCATCTTCAAAATCGTGGACGATTTCTTCAAAATCAACGGGAGAGACCGCATCGAGGGCTAAATCTTTGAGCCCCTCCTCGATCTCCTGTGGAGAGTATTGCTGAAGACCATGACCACCCATAGGGCATGGTATATCCAGGTTTCCATAATCCTTCTCCATCTCCAAAAAGGGTTGGATCAGTTTGGAGAATCGTCTGATGCCTTTCATCCAGCTGCTGCGATCCCAATACGGGATTCGAGAAAGTCTGCTGGACAGCTCTTCGTATGCTTTCACACCCAAATCGATGCCCCAGATCCTTTGTAATAAGGCATGAATGGCCTCATCGAGAACGGTTCGCTCCAGGTGTCGATAGATTTTTGGAAGGGACGTCTCCCTTTGTCCGACGCAGAGCGTGTCCGCCACAACATCCACGAAACAATCGGTGGCCCTCAGGGCCATCTCTTTGTCCTTGAGAACCGCTTTAGCCGCTGCATAAAGTTTGAGATGGTTTGCAAGGTTCCAGGGGCAGTAGATGTAATGGGAGACGGCATGATCCAGCAGACCTTCTATTATCTCCCGGGGCTTAAGCACCGCAGACATCTCTTTTACGAACTTCCGGGATATGGAAATCTTCTTAGCTTTAATATCCAGACCGACGCGCAGTTCCCCATCGGCACACGCCGGAGCCGGGAGTTCAGGGAAAAGGTGTCGCCTTCTGACACTGGGCCAAACCTTTTTTAAGATGTCATCCAGATCCTGCATATCGCCTCACTCAAAACACCCGTTCAACTTCCTGGGAGGCGATAAGTCTTCCCTGCTTAAAAATACACCCTCCAAAAAGCGTCTTACCGATGCCGTGGATTTGGCCATCCACCCGAATCTCTCCACCTTGCATCCACTCCCCCGTGTTCCGTCCTGTATGTCTGTCGACCCATATCTCACCCCTCATCATCCCGGCGCCGCACCAATTTCCGGCCGACCCTTGCACCACCAGGCGCCCGCCGCTGAGACCCGCACCAATGAAGTCCCCTCCATCCCCTTGGAGCGTGAGGGTTTTTCCTTCAGGGAGCCCGTAACCCAGAAAATGAAAGGGCCGTTGGTAATCCCCGAGCCTCAGCGAAATATGACTTTCCTGAGAATAATTAACCAGGGCGGACACATAGAGCCCGGCAGGCCCCGGTATCATGTACGGGATGCTGTTTGAACCGTCCAGCTCAGCGCAGAACTCCTCAATATATGCCTGGTCGTATTGAAGATCCCGCAGCCCTTCGACAGCAGCCCCATAGGCCTTGACCACACGACTGTGCTCTACAACCCAGGCCAGATCCTTGATTTCGTTCTCAACCAGGTCAAGGTATCCCTTGATGATGTGATTAAACACATCTTGCTTTTCCTCAATAATTCGCTGGACGGGACGCTCTTTTATCTGATAGCTGCCCGGATGGAAATCGATAAAAGGGTTTTTCATCTCTCAGAAATTACCTCCCCCATGTCTTTCATGATCTCCCAGTATATTGGATGATCACCCCGGATCGGTTCCACTTTCTCTCCTTCGGCAATACGGTAGGCGATAGACAGGGCATCCTTAACCTGGGAGCTTTGTTCAATATAACGCCGGTGCATCTCT
The DNA here is from genome assembly GCA_011049715.1 of Desulfobacterales bacterium. Lineage (GTDB taxonomy): Bacteria > Desulfobacterota > Desulfobacteria > Desulfobacterales > UBA2156 > UBA2156. The sequence continues at coordinate 2,868 of DRHF01000327.1, read as the reverse complement.
TTAACGGCTTTCTTGGCCATATATATTGCGAGGGAATCATCGCGAGCTTCTTTATCGCTCTGGGCCAGGGTTCTCTCCTTCCATTGGATTCTGTGGGCAAGGGCATGGGGCAACACTGCCATGAGATGTTCAAGTCCCACTGTTTCATCCCCAAGAAACCAGGCCAACGCCTGGGAGATGCTTCGCACACTGATGGGGAGTCGGTTGGAAACACAATTTTGGATTGTGCTGCAAAGATATCCTGTGAAGTGGCAACCCTCTTCGCACACCTCATGGGATCGTTTCTGACCGAAACGATGGCAGAAAGAGAGCTCAGCGAGGACGAGCCTTAAAAAGGCACTGGAATCTAAATCAAAAGGGATCTGTTCTTTTTGCAACCGAACGGCCTGACGTTCCACACTCGAGAGGGTTCGAATGCCTGGCCCTTTTTCCAAAGTCTCTGCAAATCGACCACAGATCTCCTCGACCCGTTCCATCCGGACATGATAGGGAAGCCGGGCGCTCAGAATTTGATGGAATTCATCCTCTAAATCTTCATGGCGAAGGGCCAGGCCATTTGAGCCGCGGATCCCGATTTGGTAAGCCAGATTGGGGCCGGGGTGTTTGGACTCCACCATGAGATCAAAGCGGTCAATCAGAGGGGCAATAATCGTATTGGTGCCCTGGTCATGATAATTCGCTGTGGCGAAGAGACAGAATTCTTGATTGATAATGGCATCGTTTAGGTATTCCCACTTACCGCGATCGACACCGTCCAAAATCATACTCTGTTTTGTTTCCGGCAATCGGTTGATTTCGTCAATAATTTTAACCGGCAGTAGGGTAAAGTAGGACCACACGACCACTTCATCTCCCTGGTTGAGCTTTCCCAGATCCGGACGTCCGATGATCTTCTCTTCAGTCTGTTCAGGATGTCCCGCCACCTCGCTTCTCCATATAACCCCAAGGGGAAACCGGTACAAAAGGGCACAAACATATTCGGCAGAAGTGGTTTTGCCAAGTCCCGGTTCCCCGATGATGAGTTCCTTCCCTTGGAAGAGACCGATCAAAAAACTCATCAGCAGGCCGGAGTTGAAGGGTATCCCCTTTACATCCATATCCGGGCGAGCCAGAACCAGTTCTGCCCTGATGTAGTCATGGATTTGCCAGGCTGCCTTTCTCAAACCATCCTTTCCGGTTAAACTCATAGTGGATATTTCCTCTCACCTTGATCGTTTAGACTTACATACTGAACTTCAAACTGCTACAGATAAAATTTTAGGTTTCGCACCGTTCAATTTAGTCGTTCATTACCAATTTTGCATTATTCATTTTTGCACAGATGCCAAGGTAGTACGAAATTAACCCGCCGATCGTTTGTCCTGCTTCATAAATTCTATATTCTATCCTTTTGTTACGGGATAATAAAAAAGGTTGCACTCGAAAAAGAAGGTTACGGCCCTCTGATCCGTTTTCATATACAAAATATTCTTCTACTTCAAATCCAACATAGGAAGCAGGCACCCATTCCGATTCTTCAACCACGCCTTCTTTAAACGACCTTTTGTAATCTAATTTCTTCTTGCCGACACGCTCGAAACTTATTTTTACCAATTCGAGAACTTCGGATAGATCTTTATACATCGGCTGATAAAAACAGCCTCTTTTCAAGGCAACGCCTCCTCTTTGGCCCAGATATATCCTTTGCGAACTCCGTATTTTTTTACCGCCCCCTGTCATCGGTTTCTAATCCTTGTCTCCCATGTTGACAAAATTCATTACTTACTCACTTTGCCAAGATTTTACCCCTCCGCACTTTTTTCATCAAGATCTATGAAATCAGATTGTTCTTTGCAGGATGGACACTTTTTGGGCGGGGATTTAGCATACTCTAAAATATGACATCCGCGACAGTTGGAATATTTGCAGGACGGGCACCTTTCAGACTCGGTCATATAACCACAATTAAGACACTTCCAATTGTACATGCTTTATCTCCCTATCCCTGAATTTCTAATCATCAATGTGTAAGTAACTTTTATTACTTACTATAATAATTAATGACACATTGTGGTATTTGTCAAGCCTTCATTAACTTTTGAAATAAAAACTTTCATTTTAGAGTTGAATTCGTTCCACCTGCATTTGGACTTGACTCGGTAAGGCGGCTTATTTATTTTAGAAACCATACGGTTCTTACTCATGTAATCTGATCGGGCATAAAACCGGACTTGAAAAAAATATCAACTTTTTAAAAAAGGAGAACTTATGGAAACAACAGAGGCGATTCACAAATGGCGATGCATCCGCCGATTTAAGCAGGACGAACCGGTACCGGAGGAAGCGCTGCGCAAAGTACTGGAAGCAGGCAGACGGGCACCTTCCTGAGAGTTGTACGAAGAAATAAAATCCGCATTGGGCATTCCTGAAAAAATGTACCTGCTCACCCTGCTCACTCTGGGTATTCCGGATGAATCACCCAATGCACGTCCCCGAAAGGATTTTGACAAGATCGTCTCCCGCGGCAAAGTAGGGCAAAAGTTTTAATCTCCTGTTTGATCGCCATGCCCAGAAAACATGTAAATTTTTTTTCGAGGACCAAAAAACCATCTGTCTAAACAAAACAATCCCGGCCGGGATTTCTTCTTTTTTCTCCAGGTCAACTCCTTCTTCTATGGCACTTTCATTACCGATGAACGCCTGAAGCTACCTGCCCTATCGATATCCATAGGGCGTGTGGAACTTAAGGGTTCGCGCAAAAATAACTTCACATTTTAGCATCTTAGCTTCAGCCCATCTTTGACCGATGCCTCACTCGCAAAATCCTCGAAATAGCTCGCTATTCCTGTGGTTTTACTCTCTCGGATCAGCCAAATCTGAACCAAATCT
>DRHF01000326.1 GCA_011049715.1 Desulfobacterales bacterium | reverse complement strand
TATTCCCAACATAAAATTGTCCATAAAATCAGTCAGGTGCTGTAATTGCGCCCATTTTTATCTGTACAGATTTACAACAAGATTCAAACAGGATTTTCATCTGCCAAAGATCGTGCAAACAACCCGTCGAAAATCAATCTGTGCGAGAATGGGCCCCTATTGAGCTCGTCGGAGCACAGGTTGATTTTTCGACGGGTTGTTTGCACGATCTTTGGCAGATGAAAATCCTGTTTGAATCTTGTTGTAAATCTGTACAGATAAAAATGGGCGCAATTACAGCACCTGACTGATTTTATGGACAATTTTATGTTGGGAATATCGGATATAGCCAAAAATTCGGAATCTACTCCCCTGCCAACCACCTCAATTTTCTTGCGCATAAATTTTTGTTTCATGGAGGTTTTAACTTTATAAGTGGGAGTAAGTATGATCTCCGATGTACTGTATACGATCCACGTCCACGCTGATACAAAACTGCAGATAAATTTCGTAATAAAGTTATGAAGTGGAAAATGATTAAATTTATCATCTGACCAGGATGGAACATACTCGGGAAGGAGCGTATGGTAAAATCCGATCACAGGAATGTTCAGTCGTTTGGCAATAAGCGCTGCTGCAAAGCAGAACGGATGGGCAGAAGTAATCTGAATACAATCATACTTTTCTCTTTTGAATATCTTGTGAAAAACCCACATCCGTTTTAAGTAGAAGAAAGGGTTGAGCGATAGGAACGTTTTCGGTAGGGGTTGAAAGGATGATTTCACCCTTGTAAAAAAGAAGCCGACAGATTTTTTACGGAATTGTTTATCTGTCTTGTCATCTTGTAAGAAAATGTCGGATTTATGATTGGATGATTCGATATATTTACAGAATCTGTTGTAATAGTTGGTCATCCCATCAACTTTTCTCAAAATGTTGCTGTGGATAACGATTGCAACTTTCATTTAAAGACCCCGTAATTTTTTGAGAGCTACTGTGTAAAGGGCGTTTTTATCAGCTATATATTTTTACCTCAATTGATCATAAATAAAAATGAAAGAGGCGTTAAAAATAAGGAATAGCCAGCTTTCTGTATAATTTTTGAACAAATTTATGGATCTTCTACTGATGAAATAAAATTTTTTCATTTTTTTTCACTTTTGTTTACCCGGTGGGAAAGCCAATGATATTCCATCTGCAGTGCTTGTCCGTCCTGGAGGGTTGCCAAGGATACGAGGTAGCTTATTACAGCTCCACCCTTGGTAATATGAAAAACGGACGACATAGATGTATAATGTAAGTAGATCACCAAAAAAATACACCAAAAGGAGGTCGTCCAATGACGAAAGATAACATATTTAGCCATGGATTTACATGCCCGAAATTGTACCTTAGTTGAAATAGATGAAAGCGGTAGATTTAGAGGAACTATGGGATTTTCGACCATCGAAAACAACATCATCCATGCCCTAAAATCGGTTAAAGCTAGACAAAAACACCTGACCATTGAAGAAGGTCCATTAACCTATTGGGCCTCTCAGATTGCCCATTCGGTTGTTAATCAAGTTATCACTTGCGATCCGAGGGAAAACGCATTGATTTATAAAAGCCCTCACAAAAAAGATAAAGTAGATACCCGTAAATTGTGTCGGTTGCTCAGACTTGATGAATTGAAACATATTTACCGTCCTGACAATGATGAGCGAGCAATCTTTAAGTCCGCTGCCCAGCATTATATCGGACTGCGTAATCAACTGATGCGGCTTAAACAAAAGATCAAAGCCTTGTACCGCCATTGGGAACTCATCGATATCTTTACCGATTCAGTTTACAGCAGTAATAGTCGCGATAAATACCTTATGCGGGTAGAGCATATCCCCATTCGCAATCAGCTTCTCAGGCTTTATCATTTGATGGATCAAGCCGAAGCGATGCTCAAATCGGCACTAAGAGCGATAAAAAAAACTTGGGCGTAAGTACCATGAAATCAATGAATTTAAAAAAATGCCAGATTGAATACACAACGCAAAATATTAGCGGTGATGTATAGCATCTGGAAGAAAGGCGTACCTTTTGACATCCAGCTCAACACGGAGGTTTTATAGTTTTGCGCCATATGCATAATCTCCCCAGCCCTAAGCAGTCTCTTTGAAGGTACACAACCGACATTTACACATGTTCCTCCTAAAGGAAGCCCTGCATTTATCATGGCAGTGTTTGCTTTATGCTCGTTTGCCTTTATAGCATCGGCAAAAGCACCAGCCCCACCACTCATGATAATCAGATCAAAGTTTTTCAAGACTTCCCCTTTTTAAACAATCATATTCCCAATCATTCAACCGACCTCCTATACACAAGACTTGCATGCCTTTTTCCATTTTCCATATGATACGAAAGCCAAGACGATCAGCATCAACAGAGCAGGCAGCAATACATAATCAAGATACGGCGTGAAAGCACCTATACCGGCTGCCCCAAGTGCAATCACCAGAATCGGAGTAAAGCAGCACACAGCAACAAGAATGGCTCCAGAAATTGACGCATATAACCCCTTTTTAGATGGTTGTGATTCTTGTTTTTCCATTTGTGAAATCTCCCAATTATGATGGAATGTTCGTTTTTAACTTTTTGAGCTGTTTTAAGATAAAGGTCGCCCAAACCATGCTGCTTTCAAGGCCGCCTCATCAGACCCGCTCCCCGAACGGCAATTTGCAAGTTTCCCGTCAACGACAATGGCCGGTATTGATCGAATACCAAGATTTTTCGCTCTCACCGCCACTGGAGGATCATTCATATCAATAACATTGATTTCGCAATCCTGGCATGAAATTCCTTATACCAAATCAACAGCATCATTACATACAGGACATCCCGCACTAAAAACCTCAACGTTTCGCTTAATTTTCATTTTTTCATCTCCTTTTATTTGTAAAGCTCTTCCAATATTGGGCATTGACCAACAGGCCCTTTTCTTGTGTATTTGTCAGCCAGATGTATAAACGCTTGTTCGATCTCTCTAAAAGCTATTATCTTTTTTTACATTTCTTGTATTTTAGCTTCCATACGTGCCTTAACATTTTCGCAGGTTATAGTATAAAAATGCTATCCTCGCATCCATGCATGGTATCGTGCAGTCCAGCTGAGCAATTTTTTCGGTGCATGTGCCTTTTTCCATACACCAGCGGCATATTTATTGGCTTCAGCCAACGTGGGGTAGATGTGAATGGTGCCCATTATCTTGTTGAGCCCCAGTCTGTGTTTCATGGCCAACACATATTCAGCAATAATATCACCGGCATGAGAACCCACGATGGTTACTCCGAGAATCTTATCTGTTCCCGGTTTAGTCAGCACCCGGACCAATCCATGATCTTCGCTGTCCAAAATGGCGCGATCCAAGTCATCAATCCCATAGTCGGTAACTTCATAAGGAATATTTTTTTTCTTGGCTTCCTTGATATTGAATCCCACACGGGCAATTTCCGGGTCAGTATACGTGGCCCATGGGATAACGCTGTAATCGGCTGTGAAGGTCTTAAATTTGCCAAATAATGCATTCACGGCTGCATACCAGGATTGATGCGCAGCTATGTGCGTGAACTGGTATGGACCTGCCACATCCCCGCTGCAGTAAATTTTGGATAATTGGTTTGAAGCAGGCCGTTGGTCTCTATGGTGCCATTGCGACGTAGCGTCACACCGAGTTCTTCCAGGCCGAATCCTTTGGTGTTGGCCACTCGAGCTACTGCCACTAATATTTCGCTGAATTCAATTTCTACTTCACCGGCGTTGTTTTCGCAAATGAGCACTTTTAGGTCTCCATTAACGCGCACCTCTTTGGCTTTGTGGCCTGTGAGTATCCTCACGCCTTCGGCTTCGAACTTTTTTCTTACCAGCTTCGACACATCTTCATCTTCACGGATCATAATTCGGTCCATCATCTCAACCAGGGTGACTTGTGATCCCAGTCGTGCAAAAGTTTGGGTCAGTTCGGCACCGATGGGGCCGCCGCCTAGAACCACCAGTCGTTTAGGCAGATTGCGCAATTCCCAGACATTGTCCGAAGTGAGGTATTTGATTTTGTCCAGGCCGGTAATCGGCGGTACAAGTGGTCGAGCTCCGGTGGCCACCACAATGCTGCGCGTCGTCAGGGTTCGGCCGTCTATCTCCACGGTAAATGGTGAGGTGATTCGCGCCTCTGCTTGGATGACTTCCACACCCAAATCGGTGTAACGTTCGACACTATCATGGGGCTCAACTTTTTTTATAATGTGCTGTACCCGCTCCATGACATCTTTGAAATCATAATCGACTGTGCCGGATCGAAATCCGAACTCTTTGGCCCGGCGAGCATACGCCAGCATTTTGGCAGAACGCATCAATGCCTTGCTGGGAACACAGCCTGTATTCAGGCAGTCGCCGCCCATTTTATGTCTTTCAATAAGAGCCACCTTGGCTTTGACAGCAGCCGCAATATAGGATGCTACAAGGCCTGCGGAGCCGGCACCAATAACAACCAGATTATAATCATATTTTTTCGGCCGCGGCCATTTGGCGTATATACGGCGCGACTTGACGAAAGAAACAATTGTCTTTGCAACCAGTGGGAATATCCCCAAAAGAACAAAAGACAAGATCAACCCCGGCGATAGGATACCCTGGAGAGAATCGACCTTGGCCAACTGCGTGCCGGCATTGACATAAACCAAGGTACCCGGCAGCATCCCCAGTTGGCTGACAATATAGAAAACAAGGACTCGGATGGGTGTCAGGCCCATGACCAGGTTAATAACGAAAAACGGAAAAATCGGTACAAGGCGAAGACTGAAAAGATAAAACGCACCGTCCTTTCGGAAGCCTTCATTAATAGAAGTCAATTTATCGCCGAACTTGCTTTGAACGCTGTCGTGGAGAAGAAAGCGTGAAACAAGAAATGCCAATGTGGCTCCAACGGATGAGGCAAAACTAACCACTACCGTACCCACACCCAGACCGAAAAGGGCCCCTCCTGCCAACGTCATCACAGCAGCACCTGGCAAGGACAATGCTGTCACGGCCACATAGATCACAAAGTAAATCAAAAAAGTTAAAGCAGCGTGCCGAGTATAATAAATTCCGAAGGCTTGTTGTTGGGCTTTTAGATTGGCCAATGTAAAAAACCGGCTCAGATCAAAGGCAAAAAAAGCGACGGCAATGGCGACGAGAACCAACCATGATAATTTTGGAGACATTTTTTCTCATTAGTTTCTTCCTATGGGTGGTCAATATAAAATCGGCCTTGAATACGAGTCGATCATATTTTTCACGGTTGGTTGCTTTTTTAGCGGATACTTTGCCGATAAATATTGTATCAAGAAATAGTTCCAAATTTTAAGGTGCGATATCCCGCTATTTTTTCTGGTAATCTACTAGGTAAAAACCGAGGTAACCTGAACTCAGGTCTCAATGGATCCGCCTCAGGTAAACCCGGCGCCGGCGGTGCAGGTATAGCAGTGATTGTCTGTCGCAATATGCGATTCTGGTGCCGGTGGACCCGGCATTTCCGACACATGGATTTTGTGACCTCCCATAAAAAGTTCGCCGGCTAAATTAAAATCGCAATCATAGAGATACCCGTCCCAGGAAACAGAGACCAGGCTGCGACACATAACATCCTTAACAGATAAAGGGTTGAAACCGGAGATGAGTTTTTGCATATATTGTTTTAAGTTTTCTGACTTGATAAGCCAGTTACGATAGCGACCCAGGGGTACATTCGCAAAATTAAAGAGCTGGTCGAAAACGATGCCCCACTTTTGCTCCAGAACCTGGTGGAAGCGTTCATCAGTTTGGGCTTGAGAGGGGGCAAGGAACGCACCGGTAGGATTTGATACCAAGTCCAACTCCAGGCCTGACCCTTTATGTCCGTATCCAAGGGCATTTAGCTTCCTAAGCGCCTCAATGTTGATCTTAAAAGTTCCATCACCCCGTTGTGAATCAGCTTGAATTTCATTTAACGATGGAAAAGAAGCAACGATGACGACACGGTTTTGTTTTAACAATGTCATCAAGTGATCTCTTTTGCCATCGTTTAAAACCGATAGGTTTGAACGTAGCATAATCCTGTTCGCAAAGGGCACAATGCTTTCGATGAGTCGGCTTAAGTTAGGATTTAATTCGGGCGCGCCACCGGTAATGTCTATGGTTTCAAATTGGCTCCGCCGGGCGTAGGCGATCACTTCGTCAACGATTTTTGATTCCATGTTTTCTTTACGGCCAGGTCCTGCATTCAAATGACAGTGCCGGCACGTCTGGTTGCATAGAAAACCGAGATTAATCTGCAGAGTATGGGTTTTTCCCCTGTTAAACTTAAGACCATATTTGGACAGGGTCTGGCTGAAAGGAACAAGATTGAAGGTGTCATTTGAGAAGCCCCCAGACTCATCACGTGATGTTTGTTGTAAAGTAAACATTTTTAACTCACTTGATGCATTTTTTACATGGATAAATTTTTAACAACATTGCGCATTTGTATCCCGTGAACAAGTGAAGCACCGCCGCGGATGGCAGTGACAACGTGGATCGCTTCCGTCATTTCAGCTTGGTTTGAACCTTTTTCAAGACATGCTTGCGTATAGGCATCGATGCAGTATGGGCACTGAATCGTATGGGCCACCGCAAGTCCGATAAGCGCTTTTTCTCTTTCCGTTAGTTCACCTTCGGCGAATACGCTTCCATAATAGTCGAAAAATTTTTTGGCCAATTCGGGGACTTCTTTTCCGATTTCTTCAAATTTTAATAGATCTGCGGGATTATAATAAGTGTCCATTTTTTCTCAGTCCTTTTTAGCAAAAATGTTTTCAAAATTGGTTACTTGAATTCATGTACCATCACAAAATCGTTTCTGGCTCGAGTTGCTCGGCCCCCTATGCCACCTTTTGGTTTTCAAAATTTAACGTCCTTTCCGTCGGGCGAATACTTGACCCAAAGCCGATCTCCATTATTGTCTTTGAAATTCTAATTGATTGACTTTACAAATCCTTTAGTCGTTTCAATCTCTAAATCATTACATACAACTCTTAACTTTTTTCAGTTTAAAAAGGGAAAAATCATTTGAATCCGAAAATGATCTCGGCCAACCCACAACACACATTGAGCAATTTTTCGTTCATTTGAGTTAAATAAGAGGTAACCGTTCACAGGTTCAGAGTTCAGGGTTAAGGACAAAGAAGGGATTGAGGGCCCGAAGTCCTCGTTAAAAACGCTCATTTTCCCAAATAATTGTCAATTTGGTCCCAAATTTTGGATTAGGCCTGACGAAGCTGACGCTTTTCTCGCAAATACGCATTCCAAAATGCAGTCCGGGAACAAGAATGGAACCTTGAACGGAATGACAGGCAACACGCAAGGGACAAAATTCAATAGCACTCCTGCCAAAAATGCGAGAAAACCACAGCCAAAAAGCTCCTTCATTTCTTCGAATCCCCTAATTTTTCCACTTCCCTAATTTGCTGGGCAAACACTTTCGGATCACTTGTAGGAAGTTCGCAAATTCCTCTTTCACAAACGTATGCCGTGGCTTTTCCATTTTGGGCGAATTTGGATTGAACAAGTGGCATGAACTTGGCGTGAGATTTTAATTTTTTTCCTTCCGTGACGACTGTTAAAATCCGGTTTGGAAGGAATTGCTTTCTAAACTCCGCTAAAAGCAAATCAGCCGCACCCTTTTTTCCTTTTGGAGCTACAATGATAATCTCTTTGGGCTTATCGAGGTAAAAATCAACGGCAAGCAACATCTCGGATAGAGCAATGGGATTGGAAGTTAAGGTTCCTGAAAAAGACTTTAAAGCTTTTTCTGCACGTTCCCGATAGCTTTCTTTTGTGGTGAATTCACTAAGGCGGAGTAAGTTTAGAATTGCAATTGAATTTCCAGACGGCTCGGCACCATCATAACTCGGTTTTTCCCGCGCTAACAGTTCTTCATGATCATTACTTGTCATGAGAAAACCACCATTCTTTTTATCTTCGTAGTTTTTCTCTAAAACCACATCTATCTCAATTGCTTTTTCTAGCCACAGAATATCATTGGTTCCCTCATAGAGATCCAAAAGTGCGGCAATAAAAAAGGCATAGTCATCCAAATACGCTTTATGCCGGGCCCGATTATCTTTATAACTCCGGTAAAGCCGTTTCTTGATGTACAGCTTATCCAGGATGAATTGCGCCGCGGTAGCGGCTCGCTCAATGTATTGTGATTCTCCCAGAATCAGTCCAGTCCTGGAAAGGGCTGAAATCATTAGCCCATTCCAGGCCGTCAGAATTTTTTCGTCCCGCAATGGATGGGGGCGTCGACTTCGTTGCTGATAGAGAAGTTCTTTAGATTCTTCAATTGCTGTACGCAGTTGGGCTATCGAAATGTTAAGGGATTCGGCGACTTCAGCGGCCATTTTGGGGGTATTCAGAATGTGACGTCCTTCAAAATTGCTAAATAAACCTACAGAATAATATTTTTTCACGATCTTAACTCGCTCTTTTCCAAGCACTTTTTCCAATTCTTCAGGTGTCCAGGTGAAAAAATAACCTTCTTCTCGATGTCCGCTTGGAGTTAAGCTATCAGCATCAGTTGCAGAATAAAAAGCCCCATCTGGGGAGGTCATATCCCGTTTTACATAACGAAGAATTTCTTTAGCAATCCGTTTGAATTTTTCATCCCCTGTCACCTGATAGCCCTCAAGATAGGCCATAATCAGCAGGGCGTTGTCATATAGCATCTTTTCAAAGTGGGGTGCAAACCAGCGTTTATCGGTCGAATAGCGGTGAAAACCACCACCCACGTGATCATATATCCCTCCGGAGGCCATCTTTTCTAGGCTGAATTTAGCGATGTGAAGGATCTTCTCATTCCCCGTGCGTCTGAAATACCGAAAGAGGAACCTAATCGGGAGGCTGCTCGGGAACTTAGGCGCCCCCGAAATTCCACCGTAAACCGGATCAAAGGAACGCTTGTAATATCCTATGGCCTGATGCATAATATCTTCTCCAGGTAAACGATTTCCGGTTTTAGGGCGAAGCATTTGCTGAATTGTTCGTGTAAGTTGCTGACCGGATTTTTCTACCCGGCTCTGCTGAGTCTCGTAGACCTCTTTGAGCCTCTTCAGGAGGGTCAGAAACCCTATACCTGCTCCCCGATCACCGTCTCTGGCCGGAAAATACGTGCCGCCGTAAAAGGGCTTTTTGTCCGGTGTCAGCCAAACATTCAAGGGCCATCCTCCCCTGCCTGTAATGGCCTGAACCGCACTCATATAGATGGCATCAATATCCGGTCGCTCTTCACGATCAACTTTGATGACAATATAGTTTTCGTTCATATATCGGGCGATTTCCTCATCCTCAAACGACTCTTCTTCCATTACGTGGCACCAGTGGCAGGTCGAATACCCTACGCTGAGAAGCACGGGTCGGTTCAGCTTTTTGGCCGTTTCAAAGGCTTTATCGCTCCAGGAGTACCAGTTAACGGGATTATGAGCATGTTGGATAAGATAAGGGCTCGACTCAAGGAAAAGGCGATTCGTATATTTGGCCCAGCCGTCAAGCCGTTTGTGTCTTGTTCTGGGCCGATAACCTTTTCCGCGGATTTTTCTCATCTTTTCAAATTTATTCAAAAGTTCAGCTTTAAATACCTCAACGCCCGGTAGCGCATTATAATGGGTTTGCCCAGTAGATTTGTTGAAAGATGCCCTCACAAGTGTACCAGACATCTCTAGTAGTCCCAGTGCATTGACGACTAAAACGACTATCATTAGACGAACTGATTTCATGCCACCTCCAATTCTAAAAAGTATTTTTATCTCTTATTAAGGCTTCGGGTTCCACTCGATCCTCAGGCAATCCGCAGACTTATCGAGGGCGTATTATTTTTGACCTCCTTTCCCTTAGTCTGTTGCATTCCACTTATAAGGTAGCTCAATAATAACACCCGGCTCTTTGATTGACTCCAGGGCGCGGAATGTATCCAGAAGGATCATCCTCTGCTGTGCCCGATCAAATGGCTTTCCCACAGGATGGCCAAGGGGAAACTCCAAGGAGGCCGCTCGCGGCACTTTAACCTTCTCTGTAATCCAAGGCATAAGGGTGATGGAGATGGTAGGGATACCCATCTCTTCAACGGCCCGCTGAATCAGCCCAACGGACTGATGGCAGATGGGTCAACCCGCGGTCAAAAAAACGATGTCTACGTCCGCATCCTTGAGTTTTTGAGCCACTTCCTTCGCTGTCCCTTCTCGAAGGGGAGTGGGATTGGGGATGAAGCCCATGAAACCGTAATTCATGTTCGCAAGTCTACCGATAATCTTTTCATTCTCTAGTTCCCTCAAGCGGTCGATGGGGAACACACAGTTGATATCCGCGTCAGCATCGCTATGATCATAATGGGTGTGGGTGACCATCAATTCTGATGACGGTTGATCTTTTAAGATTTCCCGGTAGCTCCAGTCCCCCTTTTTGCTTTCCACATCAAAGGACTTTTTACTCTTAGGATGAACTCCCGCTGTAGTAATGATGGCAACCTTGCTGTCATTTAACGACTTTTCAAGCGGAGTCCAGGGGGAACTATGATTCTCAATAAAGGGAAATTTTTTAATTTTTTGACTATACTCTTCGGTGAAAAATTTGAAGCTGTCCATTATTTTTCCTCCTTTCCGGTAAAAAGACTGTTATAAACGAGACATTCTTATTACCTCTTCATGATATCTACCATTTCTGTAATTGTAGGAACGATCACCTCGAAGACTATTTGACAGCCAATTTTTTTAGGGAGCTGGCTTGGGTATTTCCGTGCACCGGTTTTGAAGAAAAGAACCGTCAATTATTGGACCCCAAAAACAGGAATTTTGTAAGGCCATAGCCGTTAGGTCACAATTACTGTTAATGTTAAAAAAGGCGTTGAACCCCTAAATATTTGATGGTGAAATATTTAGGGGCCAACAGATGAAAATATTCGCTTATTCCTGCTTTTTTTCTTTCTCTTCTTCCAGAACGACTTTCCGACCACATAAATCGCATTTACCATCTTCTGTTATGCATGGTTGTTTTGGAGCATCACCTCCACAAATTCCACATTTGGGCATATCTGATCACCTCCTTTCAAGCAATTTTAGGACAATTCAGAAACGGGCTAATCATCTTTGCGGCGCCTTCCCAGAAAAAGTCTGGGGCATGCCGTGGTCGACCTGAAGGAGCGCATAGGCCTCTTTCTGATTGCCATCAACGGTTGCTGTATATCAAATGCCGTTTGGGAAGAGACTTCAGCCCTTCCCCCACCGTCGACCGGGGCAGGTCGGAACGAGCGATGATCGGTGCCAGATTGTTAGGAATGGCCAGTGCGATTCGAGCCTCCGCCGGCGTGAACATTTCCTGGAGCAACTTGAGAAGCGCCTCATTAAAAGGGTAACCCATTCACCAGGTTTTCCAGATGCCTGGCCAGTTCCATGTGGATTTCCATTCACAACCTCCTATTCGGTCCGGACGCTTTTTTTGAGAAATTTGAGCCCAGATTTTCACCAGGCGGTGCTGGGCCATGTGGTCTTAAAGTGAATTGGTACTGCTATTTTTTAAGGAAACCAAAAACCCAAAGGATGAATGAAAACTATTTGAATTCATGTACCATCACAAAATCGTTTCTGGCTCGAGTTACTTGGCACCAGATGCAGCTTTTTGGTTTTCAAAATTTATCGATCTTTCCGTCGGGCGAATACTTGACACAAAGCCAATCTCCATCTTTGTCTTTGAAATTCTAATTGATTGACTTTATAAATCTTTAGTCGTTTCAATCTCTAAATCATTACATACAACTCTTAATTTTTTTGAATTTAAAAATGGTATTAGAATAGGTTATTGAAGCGGGCGTATCTGTCTGTGCAAAGATCTTTTAATCCGCTCCCGAGCATCGGGAGAAAGTTTGGCATGGGGTTCGCTATTTTCATCGTGCAAGCCTTCTGATCGGAGCACTTTTCTTAATGATATCAATTGTTGCTTATATCGGGAACAATATTTGCACATCATAAGGTGTAACCATATTCCTATCCGTTGATATCGAGGCAGGTCACGATCCATCGATTCTGACACCATCCGTGTCACTTCCTTGCAGCTAAACATCCAGTGTTTCATCGGGAATCCTCAAAGGTTTTACCAGAGATCCAGTTGATTTCCAGGCAACGCCTTAAATACATGCGGGCACGATAAAGCATGACCCCACAATTCGTAGCAGAAATGTCTAAAGTCTGACAGATTTTTTGAGTGCTTTCGTCCATCATTTCCCGCAGGGTAAAAATAATGGACAGACGCCCGGGGAGTTCTGATAAACAATTCTGTAAAACTTTCATAAACTCGTGTTGTTCATAGAGATTATGGGGATTTGCCTTCCATTTGGCAGGCGCCTGTTTCCACTGCCCCTTTTCATCGAAAAACTCATCTAAATTTTCGATACTTAATGAGCGATCTGCCGAACCTTCTCTATTTTTTTTTCGAAAATGATCCATGATTTTATGTTTTAAAATACCGGTAAGCCATGTTTTCAAAGACGAACGACCTTCAAATTGTTTCCTCGATTGGAGGGCGGCCAGAAAGGTTTCCTGGACGAGGTCTTCGGCAATTGGCGAATCCTGAATTCGGGAAAGAGCGTAGCAATAGAGGTAATCTCCGTATCGGTCAACCCAGGTTTCAGGATCAAAATTATCAGTGATTCCCATAAGTCACGAGCATTTCAAAACATCATTTCAACATACAGCTTCTTTTTAGAAAAAAATCAGGCATATTATTCGCGCATCTCTCTCTCCTTAGATAAAACGATTACAGACAGATTATATATATCACGCTTTTGTCCCACTGTCATGAAGAAGGCTAAATCAGGTTTCAAACCAATATTGATGCGGCTGTCCTGCGT
>DRHF01000325.1 GCA_011049715.1 Desulfobacterales bacterium | reverse complement strand
GGTCGAAATCCTAAATCCGGCAAAAAAATCAAGGTGCCTTCAAAAAAACTGCCCTTTTTCAAAGTTGGTAAAGGGTTAAAGGAGATGGTCGACAAATAATTTTAGCGGGCGGTTAACTCAGTGGGAGAGTGCTACCTTCACACGGCAGAAGTCGCTGGTTCAAATCCAGTACCGCCTACCACAATTAACAAGGGTTTACAGTGATCGGTTGCTGTAAACCTTTTTTATTGGTAGTTTTCGGGCAGCTATACTAATAAATAGCGTAATGGTAATGCTTTGCTTGAAGTGAATATTTTATATTTTTAGAAATTGCGACCATTTTGTGACCGGTTGCCTAAAAAATGGCTTTTTCGAGCCGCATTGCAGCCTCTTGATTTGTGGGTTTCATCAGGTGCGCATAGATGTTCAAGGTTACGGTCGGCGTTGAGTGACCCAGCTGTGCTTGAATATATTTGATATTCTCCCCTTGTTAAATCAGCAGGCTGGCATATGTATGCCGCAAATCATGAAAACGAATGTGGCCGATCCCAGCCTCGGTTAACGTCGGCTCAAAATGCCGCCTACGCATATTAGAATTGTTCAAGGGCTGACCCCTCCTCATTCGGAAATACCAGATTTAACCTGTTGGGCAAACAGGCCAAAACTGCCCAATAGTTCATTCCCAGGTTTGACTCTTTTTGCTGTATTCTCGTAATTGTTTCTCTGTGTACGTACCGCATGTCTTTTGAATTTATATTCAACATATTTTACCTTCTTTACGTCCCAACCAAACTACAGCATCTTGGGCCTGCCATGAAAAAATTTCCCTTATTTTGTGTTTTCTGTTGTTCTTTTTATGATTTGTGTTTATGGGGAGGCTTGGGCTGGGCTTAAAAAGCTGATAGGCAAGGTTGATAAGGCGATAACACATACATGAACATGGACAATGTACGAACGTTTTATAAACAAAATGGAGGCCGCCATGACGACTAAAGACAGGAGAAAAGGTATAAGACGTTTCGTCGACATGCCCGCAGAATTTAGCGTTCAGGGTCGTTCTTATCAAGGCCGAATCAAAAATCTAAATTCGGCCGGGTTTTTAACGAAACAGAGGATTCGTTTTCGGAAGGACAGGTCATCTCATCGGTTGCAAGATTTTTCCGTGCTCCCGATGGAAACAATAGAATCGACATAATCGATAGGGTTGGTTCCAGGGGAATTTGGGTGAAATCCAACTGCCCGAAAAACAAGAAGGGTATCATGAGAAAACTTACTCTTCAGCTATTTCAACTTTTCTTAGCCGTTTTTGCCACATACGTAGTGCTGTTTGATGGTCCTATACAAGATATACTCATATCGTTTCAGCAGAACTTATTCGTGGTGATTCTATGTCTCGTATGTATGTTTTTGATTGGAAGGCATAAAGGGACCCAATATGGATTTTACGAAATTCCTGTTTATAGGAGGCCGGGCCAGGTCTTCGCATTACATGCTCCTGGGTAAATGTCTGGTTCTCAGTGAAGAAAGGGGTATTATTATAAAAGGGCCATACACCAAAGGAAGCTCATTCGTTATAGAGGTTCTCAGGAAGTCGAAACCAGAGATATTGACCGATGGATAACTTTTTATCATGCTCCTGGGGGCCGACCCTAATTGGGGGGTTTTGGAAATTTGGGGGAAAGGATAAATTCTGAAATATTACACGATCGTATTTCAGAACAAGCAAGGAGCATGGTTTATTCAGCCGAGACATTAAGGCAACGCTATAAAAGAAACAAGCCGTCTAAAATGGCGACATTTGTCGCCACCTATAAAACCTGCGTCGTGTCTGACCTTCGAAGGCTCATTGAACTGGGTAATTTTCCGAGGTCTTGTCCCGGCTATCCAGATCCTTACTCAATAAGGAACGAATTTTCTGCAGCTCCTCTTTAGACAAGATTTGTTTACTCTCCATAAATTCATCGCATCCACATCCGCAACTGCCATCGCCGCAGAATTCCGAAATTTCAGGTTTACTCAAATCTTTTTGCATTTTTTCCACCCTTTGTACCTTTGCTGGGACCGCTCCCGCTTCCCTTGTTTTAAAATGTTGGACCCTCAGATGGTTAATTATGGGGTGAGATAAATATTTTTGTCAACTAAAAGTTGTAATGCCCCTAAAGCTAGAGGGGATTCTCCGGCTTCCCTCAGATGATCCTGATTTTTTCCTCTGGATTAAATTTGCGGCGGGTTTTCCGTTTGATCTCTCTGACGACAGATTCTGGACTTCGATCGGTTTTAGATTTCATTTGCCTCTCCTTTCTATGGCGTTATTATACCCTAAAACCGTCTCTTATTTATTTCTTATGTCTGTCCACTTTCCTTTGAAACGCTACATTGCATTTGTAAGGATGTTTTTAACAAAAAACTTTATACCTTGGGGACGAAAGGCCGCATATTCTTTGTGAAGGATTTTTTAACGCTTTGATAAGATCGGATAATTTGCATTTTGAAAATTGTAATCAGAAAATATTTTTTATTTTTTCAACATCTTAAGGGAAGTCCATAACTCTTAAGTTTAGATCAAACTCGAGAACATAATATATTTATTTCGTTTTCAAAATCAATTCAATCTATAAAATAATTTTTATTTTTAGCCAAATTATATAATTACAATAATGTGCTGTATGTTCTCAAAATTTTGAATGTATGTTTTGTTCGTAAATCAGCATTAACAAAAACAATCACAAATCGTTCTATCAACCCTTTTTCTCTTTTCCTCCAATACTCGATCTTTGGAAATAAACTGGAAGGTCGCTTATCTGATTGCCCATTTATCTCATAAAAACTTATATTAAAATTGTGACCACAATGTTAGAAAACACCATTAAAAACCATAAAACAACATATAACAAGAAATGCGATTTTTCCATATATTCTTGTATGTTATTATATCATATTATGTTATGATATCAACAAGTAATCCATTCACACGGTAGAAGTCGCTGGTTCAAATCCAGTACCGCCTACCACAATTAACAAGGGTTTACAGTGATCGGTTGCTGTGAGCCCTTTTTTATATTGATTTTAAGGTTGACAGTCTCGTAAAAAATCATTTGCGAACGACTTTGAGCATTCTGGGATAAATGGTCATTTAGAGAGCAATATGATCTTTTTACGAGATCATCAAGGTTGCTGTTAGTTTTAATTTAATGTTGAAGGTGAATTAATCGAAGCGCTGTTCGGGTGGTTTTCTAGATGTAGCCGGTTTTCTGGGGAGGATATCCCATGGGATCTCTTATAAATGCTTGGGCCCTGGTCCAGAGAGCCGGAATTGCAGGCCGTATTAAAAAATGGGTCTGCAATCGTCATTACATCCAGCCTTTGTGGTCTGAAATCCCGCTTTGAGGGAGCAGGTCGGCGTTAAAATCAGTTCGGTCTTTTTCTGGTATGTCGTTCCGATTTTAATATGCCCAATCTCACTTCTTTGTCGCCTGATATACTCCACCCCAGTCATCGGGCGGGGGTTGATCTAAATAAATGCGACACCTATCGGCCATGACCAGACAGGATTGATCTCGGCCAACCATATTTGAGGCCTGTCGGAAAAGCTTCTGTGCTTTTTGCCACTGGCGCCGGCGATAAACTGAAAGGCCTTCTGCATAAAGGTCGAAAAAGTCGCTTTGCTCCCGAGAAATCATATCTGTTGATCGGCTGACCAGTTCAAAGACGTTGACCGCCTCTTTTTTACCCACCACCCGAACCGAATCGATTTCACGTAAAACAAACGCATCCTTGACCAAAGAAGCGGTATTTTGGCCGATCAATATTTCGGTGCCATACTGTTTGTTAAGCCCTTCCAGCCGGGAACCCAGATTTACCTGGTCGCCCAAAACCCCGTAAGCAAAACGATGAACGGATCCCAAATTGCCTACCAGCATGGAACCGGAGTTTACACCTGTTCGGGCGGTCAGCTGGGGTCGCCCCAGTTCGGCCCACTCCAACCGCAGCGCTCTCAACCGATTTCGCATAGCTAGGGCCGCATCGCAGGCTTGATCAGCATGGCGGGAATTTTCGACAGGCGCGCCGAATATGGCCATCAGCTCATCACCCACATACTCCTTGAGTGTGCCATGGTTGGAAAAAACCTCTTCGGTCATCTCGGTAAAATATTCGTTCAAAATGTTCACCATCTCTTCAGGCCGATATTTTTCAGAATAACGGGTAAAACCGGATAGATCGGAAAACAAAACAGTCAAGGTTTTAACTTCACCCCCAAGTTTCAACCGATTTGGATCCTCGAGCATCTCTTCGATCACTTCGCTGGCCACGTAATGCCTGAAAGTCTTTTTGATCCGGCGGCGTTCGCGCTCCTCTGTAAAATAACTAAAAACGGTAAGTACAATATACGTCAACACAAGGCCGAGCAACGGATACACCATGTTCAGCAAGATCCCTGATTCAACAAAAAGCCAGCGGACCCAAAAAATATAGGCGCTAAACAGCATCAGCGCAAACAGGAAACCCTTAAATGCATTTAGGCGAGGCAGGACAAAACCGATTACCAGACCAAGGGCAATGATCGCAAACAGATCGAAAATGCGGGTCCAACTCGGTTTGTTTAGAAAATTCCGGGTCAGAATGTTGTCGATCACCGTCGCATGAAGGGCCAAACCCGGCATGGATGTGCTGAAAGGCGTGATGATATAGTCGGCAATCCCCATGGCGGCTCCGCCCACCAAAATGATTTTGTCCTGAAAGGTACCGGGAGTTATTCGACCCTTGAGGATATCCGTAATGGAATATTGAGGAATCACAGAAGATGGTCCCAGATGATTGATCAACATCCGGCCGTATTCGTCTGTAGGGATGAAAGCATCACCCATTTGGACGCCTTCGATCCCGTGTGCAGCCGCTTTGACCACCAACAAAGGCCGGTTTAAAAAATGCCAAGCCGACTGAACAGCCAGTGAGGCATAAATCCCATCACCACTGCGGATCATTAAAGGCGTCCATCGGATGCTGCCGTCTTCATCGGGCGTTTTGTTATAAAATCCGGATGAATCGGCAACCTGGGAGAAGATCTCCAGATTCCCTTCAGGAGCAAACGCTTCGATTATCGGCAGCAGTTCAACGTTGCCGTCTGTCGGACTGACCAGAGGGTAACGGGAAGCGGAGATCCGGGTGAGCTGGTGCTGTACTTCGGCGGGCGTTATCTCGTAATTCAGATCCTCCCGGGTCATATGGAAGAAATGACCCAGAACGATTGCGGCGGATGTCTGTTTAATGGCATCAGCCAGTATCTGATCGTTATCGGTTTTGACTCTATAGGCATCGAGAAATTGAGAAAGCTGCTTACTATTGAGTTGCAAAGCTTCAATTTGTTTGCTCAGCTGATCGATGAGCTGCAGGCCCGAATTTTCATCCGGTTCCAAAAAACCGATGTCAAATGCAATTACCTTTGCCCCATCCTCAGTCAAAGTATCGATCAATGCGGCAATTTTAGATCGGGCCCATGGCCAGCGGCCCTCGGCGTCCAGACTTTTCTCATCGACCATGGCCATCGCCACCAAACCTGAGGATGGGATCAAGCCTCGGGATAAAAATCGCAGGTCAATGGTTTTGAGCTCCATCAGCTCTAGAAACGGGACGCTGATCAGGAAAAACAGAACCACCAAAGCGGAGATAAGAAGTGTAATAGAAGCATAGCTAGGTGAGAAAAGACGTTTTAAACGCTTCATTATTGTAATTATTGTTTTTCCAAAAAATTTTTATTTGCCCACACCAGAGGCGGCACCATGCCCCATCGGGGGTGCGAAACTTGAGTCAAGTAATAAGAGACATCTGAAGTCTTCGCAAAGATATCAAAGTACAGATAAGAAAACAATGTCAACAATTTGCGCAAGAGGAAGCGTTTGACTTGGAAAGATAAAAATGGTATGGTGATGGATAGCCTTGGCAGAGGTTTTTTAAGCCGCTATTTCTATCATATGCACCGATTGATCCCGTCATATCATAAAAAAACCGCTGTATTATGAATGTACAGGTTCTATAGGCACCCGCTTTTTAAAATCACACGACCCCCGGTAGGTATAGGAAGGTAGAAATGATTACAAAATCATACAGTTCTCGCAGTATATTCCTTTTTATTATTGTTTTTTCCCTTTTGGCTTGCGCTGCCCCCCCTTCATTGCCGCCATCATCATCGATATCCATGGTAAAGTTTATATCCGATATACCGGCCGGCGCCATTTTGGGCCTGGCCGTCGATCCGGATAGCCGGTTGTTCACCGCACAAAAAGATGGAAGCATCGTGATTATTGACCGCGAGGGGAAGCAGCGTATTAAACTTCTTAAACTTCCGGCAATCAATGATCAGGGCCGACAAATATTAAAAAGACCCTCACATGTTACCATTTCTAAAGATAAAATCTACGTGACCGATACGGCGCTGAACCAGGTGATCTTATATTCCCTGGACGGCACCTGGTTGGACAGCTTTGGCAGCCGGGGAAGTGGTTTAAAGGAATTCAAAACCCCCCTTGGAATTGCTGTTTACCAAGGGGTTATTTTTGTAGCTGATTCCGGCAACAGGCGAATTCAGATCTTTGGTCCCAATGGCGTATATCTCAGATCGATTGGCCCAGTCGTTGTCGATAAAAGCGAAGGTTCCAAGAACCCTTTGAAGAAAAAATCCGTTGATGAAAGTAAAAAGAAACCCAAGATTGTTTTGCGGTATAAACCGATTGATGCGGCAAGCAAGAAACCAAAGACCATTTTGCTGAAAAACCCCACTGATGTGGCAGTCGACCATCAGGGGTTTATCTATGTCGTGGATGAGGGCGACAACAGCGTAAGAATACTTAATCAGATCGGTAACTATCTAGGAAAACTGCCAAATGTCAAAAGACCGTCTGCGATTTCGTTGGGACAAGACGGTTTTTACCTTGCGGATCAGGAGAGTTTCTCCATCCTTAAATATGACTTTGATGGTAATCTGTTGTACACTTTCGGTAACAGAGGCGGGGCTCCGGGTCAGTTTGGCAGCATCACAGACATTGCTCTTGACCATACGGGCAGAATTTACGTAGCCGATGCGAAAAGAGGGTTGATTCACGAATTTTTCCCAGATCAGGACGTCGCATATTCACCTGCGCAGA
Organism: Desulfobacterales bacterium; assembly: GCA_011049715.1. Classification (GTDB taxonomy): domain Bacteria; phylum Desulfobacterota; class Desulfobacteria; order Desulfobacterales; family UBA2156; genus UBA2156. The sequence goes on along the minus strand of DRHF01000325.1, from coordinate 10,173 downwards.
AAGTATCCCCACCTACTTCGGTTAAGTGGGTTCAGGAAATTCCAATCAGTGCCAGCCAGATTGCATTCAATGGAATTGACATCCTGTATGCGGCCGATGGAAAAAGCCTTTACCGTGTAAAGAGTGGCAGATTCGAAAAAATTCCGATCAAAAAAGAAATTTCTCCCATTGCCGTCGCCGCTTCTAAGGATGGTGTTCTATGGGTGCTGGATGGAAACGGCAAACAGGTGGTCAAAACAGATACGACAGGCAAAATTCTCGAAACGTTCCGGTTATCAACCGAAAAAATCATAAATTGGTTCTCCAAGCCCCGGGATATCGTTGTTACCCGGAAAGGCGTGGTGTATGTGGCCGATCCCGGAAATAAATGGATATGGGTACTGGCATTTAAAACCGGCGGGACCCCTTCTGCGAGCTTGATTCGAAGGGACAAGGACGGCAACTACTTAGAGAGTCCCGCTGCCCTGGCACTGGATGAGGAGGATAACCTTTACGTATTGGACAACAAAAAAATTCGTATCCATGTCTATTCCTCTGCCGGAAAGCCAATTGCGTCCTTCGGGACTAAAGGAAAAACCGGTGGCGGAATGATCAGACCCGTCGATTTCTTCGTGTCGAAAGATGAAGTGATTGTGCTTGATGCAGGAACGTCTAGAATTAAGGTTTTCCGCAATGACGGGACGTTCATAAGGGAATTCGGGGCAAAAGGGTCTGGCAAAGGAGATTTCAAAAACCCTACGGCAATCACCGCCAAAGACAAAATCACTTTTTTCGTGGCTGATACAGGAAACAAACGAATCCAGATATTGGGGCATGTCTATACACCCAAGGTGCCGTCTGAGGTCGTCGCAACCGGTGGTATGCACAAGGTAGAGATCACATGGCAACCGAGCCCGGAAAAATATCCACTGACGTATCGCATCTATCGATCCGATGGGCCGGGCGGCCCCATCTCTTTCCTCGCCACCACCGGGCAAAACCGGTATGTTGATCGAAAAGTCGACTTTGGCCGTAACTTTTTTTACCGGGTGTCTGCTCAGGCAAGAAGCGGAAATGAAAGTTCGCCTAGCCTTTCTGCCGGCGCACAGGCCTCAGCATACACTCCCCAAGCACCGCAACAGTTAAAGGCCGAACCCTCCCAGTGGTCTGTCGATCTTTCCTGGAAACCCAATGACGAGAATTTTGTCATCCAATATGTAATCTACCGGCAGACCAGAAACGAAAAATATGAAATCGGTAAAGCCGAACATCCCCGTTTTTCGGATCGTTCACTTTCTCCTGACACCGAATACACCTATCTGATCACGGCGATCAGTTCCGACGGCGAAGAGAGTTCACCAGGCATCGTCGCTACCCGGACAAAAATTGCCAAAATAGCCCCGATTGAGATCACCGTACTCGAGATGCAGGATATTTTTTCCAACGCTTACAAGATTTATGAAGACGAGGGGTTCGGTCGCATCCGGATCAGGAATAATTTCGGAGATACGATTCCAAAGCTAACGCTCCATTTTACGATCAAGGAATTCATGGACTTCCCGTCGGAGATTGAGATGGAAGATTTGGCCCCGGGGGAATCTCGAGACTATACCCTTAAGGCCGTCTTTAACAACAAGATTCTAGAAGTTACCGAAGATACCCCTGTTCAGACCGAAATTAAAGCTTCGTATTATTTGAACGATCAGCCGCGTGAGTTTACCCGAAACTATGCAATCAACATTTACGAGAAGCATCGGATGATGTGGAGCACCCGGGAGCGTTTCGGCGCTTTTATCACTCCCAAGGATCCGGTACTTCTCGAGTTCGTCCGCTCTATCGTCACCCAATACGGTCAAATTAACAGTAATATGCTTCGGGCCGCCACGGTTTTCAATGCAATAGGCGAACTGGGGCTGACCTATATCCAGGATCCGAACAACCCGTATCAGATCACTTCCGGGAAGACCGATTTCGTCGATTATCTTCAATATCCCAGAGAAACTTTGAAAAGAAAATCGGGCGACTGTGATGATCTTGTGGCACTCTATGCCGGTGCTTTAGAAAGTATGGGGATAAGCACCCATGCCGTGGAGATCCCGGGTCACATGCTGATGATGTTCTCAACCGGTGTCGAAGCTGAAAAAAGTAGCGACACCGCGAACAATCTGTTTGTCGTGTACAAGGGACAGCTTTGGGCACCGATTGAAACCACCCTTGTCGGGTCATCCTTTATGAAAGCCTGGGAGAAGGGAAGCACCCTCTACTATCAATGGCGAGACAGCGGATTAACAACCATCGACATACGGGAGGCGTGGCGCCGGTTTAAGCCGGCAAGTCTGCCTGCTTCGAACTGGCGTCCGTCGCTGGTCCGCCGTACGGCCATCGAAGAGCGTTTCCCGGGTGACTTTGGGACGCTCAAAAGGATCGAACTCAAACTAAGATCGAGGAAATACTATAAGATACTTAGCGAAGCCCCAAACGATACCCATGCCCTGATGCAGATCGGTATCATTTTCGGTAAGGCGGATGTTGCCGATGAAGCGTTCAAAGCGTTTGAAAAGATCCTTGAAAAGAATGCTGAGAACGCGTCGGCACTCAACAATAAAGCCAATGTACTTTTGATGAATCGCCGTTATGAGGATGCGAGCAACTATTATGAAAAAGCCGCTGCCTTGGATTCCAAGGATCCTTTGATCTGGGTAAATCTGGCCCGCAGCTACCTACGGTTGAAGCGGGTGGAAAAAGCCAAAAATGCGTTCCGTAAGGCTCATGAGCTCGACCCTGGCGTTTCCATGAAATATCGAACGATGTCTCTCGAGCTTTTAACCGCGTTCTGAGAGCAAATGTCAAGGAGAGGGAGATACACCAATGAAAAAGACGGCCCTTGCCATATTAATTGCTATACTCCTGGGTGTTTCCGCCCAGGCAGGCAATGAGCAAAAGGAAAAGGAAGCTTTCTGGAAAAAGATGCTGATCAAACTCGGTCAAATCGTTCCAAAAAAGAAATTGGTTGTAAAAACATCGGTCGCGGGCATACGGGGGGTGAGGTATGAAGACGCCGAATCACTTTACTGGAAAGATGAGGAAAAAAGCATTGTTGTGAGCGAGGAGGAACTTGAAGCATTTAAGGCCGCAATAAATAGGGCGTTGGAAGGGGATATGGATCAAGCACGCAAGATGTTAAAGGAATTCAGCGCAACCTATCCTGAAAGCCCGCTTAGAATGGATGCCAAAAAAGCGATAGGCGAACTGAAAGCCGGCGCATTACAATCGCCGTAAGATGTGAATCATACTATATGATTCCCGATGATTCTTTTATCCAACGGCTTCTTTCCAAAAAGGGGACATCTCTCTCAGTCGTGCGATGATGGGAGGAAGATTATCGATGATAAAATCGATTTCTTCTGGGGTATTATAAACACTAAGGCTGAACCGGATCGATCCGTGTGCGGCTGTAAACGGCACTCCCATAGCGCGCAAGACATGTGAGGGCTCAAGGGATCCGGATGTACACGCCGACCCGGAAGATGCACATATTCCAAACCGATCCATCATCAGAAGGATCGACTCGCCTTCCACATATTCAAAGCCGATACTCGTGGTATTTGGAAGACGATGTTCTTGATCCCCATTGATCATCGCCTCGGGGATTCTTTTGAGAAGTTCTGTTTCAAGCTGATCCCGCAGCCTTTTCACCCGGGTCCTCTGTTCATCCAGATGGCCCCCTGCCAGCTCGCAGGCCTTTCCCAGCCCGATAATAGATGCAACGTTTTCCGTACCCCCTCTTCGACCGCCCTCCTGGTGGCCACCGATGAGAAACGGAGAAAATTTCGTCCCCTTTCGAAGGTAAAGAGCGCCTACACCTTTTGGTGCATGAATTTTATGACCTGAAAGAGAGAGCATGTCAACGTTGACCTCGCGAACATCGATCGGAAGCTTTCCAACCGCCTGAACCGCATCGGTGTGAAAAATGATCCCGCGTTCTTTTGCGATCTGAGAAATCTCATCTATGGGAAAGATCACGCCGGATTCGTTGTTTGCCCACATGATGCTGGCAATGGCGGTATCGATGGTAAGGTTTTTTTTAAGAAACGATATGTCCAGACGCCCTTTTCGGTCCACCGGAACAAACGTAACCCGGTAGCCCTTTTTAAAAAGGTATTCACACAGATTTTTTACAGCAGGATGCTCCACCCGGGTAGTCAGAATATGCTTTTTATCCGGGTTCGACAGTATGGCTGCGTGGATGGCCGTACTGTCGCTCTCAGTGCCACAGCTCGTGAATATGATCTCTTCAGGCGCGGATCCAATCAACGCGGCAACTTTTTCCCTTGCTTGCTTAATCTTTTTATCAACAGTATCGCCAAATGAGTGCATGCTCGAAGGGTTACCATAAAATTGGCTGAAAAAAGGAAGCATCTCATCAAGGACTTCAGGGGCGACCTTCGTGGTTGCATTGTTATCCATATAGACGATTTTCATTACTGCACCTCCTCAACAATCAGCTCGGATGTAACCAGTTCACGAAGCTTTGTCTCAACATAACTTTTAATCGTGACCTCGGAGGCACTGCAGGTCGCGCAGGTACCCCGAAGCTTAACCATGACCAGATTTCCATCCACGTCTACCAGTTCGATGCTGCCGCCATCCTTTTCAAGTGCGGGTTTAATTTCCCGGTCCAAGGTCTCTTCAATCAGTTTTATTTTCTGGATATTGGTCAACTGTTTGTGTGCTTTCTCAATAACCCTTTCTTTTCCAGTAACCGAGTCAATGATCTCCTGGATTTTTTCGTGGCAATTTCCACAACCGCCGCCGGCTTTAACATAATCGGTCACGTCTTCGATTGTTTCCAAGTTATTCTCTTTGACCGCCCTTTCGATTTCAAGGTCTGTCACCCCAAAACATTCACATACAATTTCACCTTCGACTTTTTTTTCACCTTCACCATAATAGTGGGCGATTGCCTTTTCAAGCGCGTCGCGTCCCATAACTGAACAGTGCATCTTTTCCTTTGGCAAGCCTCCGAGATATTGTGCAATATCTTCGTTGCTTATTTTTTTGGCTTCATCAAGCGAAAGGCCTTTTATCATTTCCGTCAGAGCTGAAGAAGATGCAATCGCGCTGGCACATCCAAACGTCTGGAACTTTGCATCTTCGATCCGTTTATTTTCATCAAGCTTAATGGTCAGTTTCAAGGCATCTCCGCATGCCAAAGATCCAACCTCTCCGACACCATCGGGGGTCTCAATCACCCCCACGTTACGCGGGTTAAGGAAGTGGTCTTTTACTTTATCCGTGTACTCCCACATGGTAACCTCCTTTTAAAAATATTTTCCTTTTGTCTACGATATATTAATCATTATTTTTTAGAAAAAAAGTTAAATTTCAAGTCGCGTACCCCCAATTCACCGGAGTGTCGCTTTCGCCCCGTACCTAAGGGGAGTCTCCTTAATATCTAAGGTGCAAAATTTTGAGTTAAATAATTGAGGGTTCGGTGAGTCTCTATCAGATCGTATTAACAAAAGCTGCAATGGGTTATCCGATTTATCTAACTCGTGCTCATCCACGACTTTAAAATAAATAATAGAGGTGTCCAATTCAGAAATGAGCAATTTTTGTCCTGATCAAGTTGAACACATCTTATAAAAATCAGAGGCGAAATCCCGCAAATTTTTGCGGGGGCCGCACAAGGGTTTACGGTGAGGCGTACGTGCTGTACGCTTCAACCGAAAACCCGCGGAGAACGCCGAACAGGGCAAAAAGAGCCATTTATGGATGGACACTAACTCGTTCACTGACAGGATCAATCAGGAACAGTTGGGTGAGAACAGGTTTCAAAAGAGATTTGCTTACCCGTGTGTAGCGATAATCATTGCGCCCCTTGATCTTAAAAGATAGGCATCTGTTCTCGGTTTACGGTCCCTGATAGGCGGGTTTACACGATTAAAAATCTGATGATCTGTGGAAAAGAAACCAATATTTAGTTATGTATATTATAAAATAGATAACTTTTAGTTTGAAATCGTCGGGGCATCGCACTGGGCATTGGGCAAACTGAAAATTTCTGTTTTCTGGTTGACAACGCCGGTATTGTTTTTTTGTGAAAAAATTTTATTTGCCCCAAGTCAGATGCCGGTTTTCGTGAAATCAAAGCAGTGAAATTTGACAGTCTCGTAAAAAGTCATTTGCGAACGACAAATTTGCGTTTGTAAATTCCGTTTAACAAGCGGGTATAATTTGTGGCTGACCGCCACAAAAATTATGTGGCTCAGGAAAAGCCCTTTGATGCATTGCTGCTACAACCGCTTTCAGTTGATGTTCCAATTAAACTGGAACAGCTTAAAAGTCTTTTCACTTTTCTATTACTGCACTCTGGACAGACAACCGGTTCATCGTCAGTTATGAAAACCAACTTTTCAAAACAATTGTTGCAGGTTTTACATTGATATTCGTATATCGGCATGAATAATCTCCATTAAGGCGTTAGGGTTTTTTCCTATAGCAAGGAACAAATGTCCTAAAACATCAATTGCGCAAAAGAATATGATACCCCGTCATTTAATTCATCAATTAAATCCTCTGATGTATTGTGTTGTGCAATCGTTAATCGTTACCATCTAACTCAAGTTTCGCACCCCCAATGGGGCACGGTGCCGCATCTGGTGTGGGGTAAATAAAATTTTTTGGAAAAACAATGCGACAATCAGTTTGAACCGGTACCCATAAAGTAATCATCGTGCACAGGCACTCGATGGTCTGATTTCTTTTGTAATATCAGTTGCTTCTGAAATGATAACTCTTAAAAGGTTTTGTGCCGTTGTCAAAGCGCTCATCATCAATTTTTTCCAGAAAAATTTCTTTTTACCCTATGCTCTGATGCGACTTTCCTTAAAATATCAGGCGCGAAACTTGAACATCTAATCTTCGATTTGTTTATGCTCTATTTGGAATAAAAAATATGTTTAAAAGCCTCACATGTCAAGGGCTTATTCATACTCGTTTTCTGTTGTCTTTATTTGTTGTCGGTTATATATTTGCTCGAGGGATCGGGACGCTTTGATTACATTGCAATAACAATAACGGAATGGGTTTTTAGGTTTTTAAGTCGGGTACTGTTTGAGGCCATTAGGGACTGTGTTTTTCCTTTACAGGCCCTTATGGGCGAGTTTATACGATTAAAAATCTGATGACCCATGGAGTGGATGATTGAAAAGCTCCCTGAGCCATCGATGACTCAAGTTTTACACTTCCAATCTACCGGAGCGTTGCATCGCGCGATCTTAAATTTTTTAGGCCAAAACACAATAACCAAAACTTCTACTGCGGCAAAAAACACATAATAAGGGTTCGTTGCTCAACATAACTGATTTTAAAGTAAAAAATCAGCCAAACGCGTGCCTGTTTACGGTTCTTTTGATCTGTTTTCCGAATAACAACCCCAGAACGATTTTTTTATGAAGAAATTTTATTCGTCCTATCGCGCAGGGTTATTTTCGGAAAAAATAGGATACGAAACCTGAAACTCTTATTTCATTTAGATCTATTTCGCTTACAGCGGAGGTGGTATCATGAAAGTACGGAAAGCGATGTTTGCCGGAAGCTGGTATCCGGACCGTGCTGCGGCATGCGAAAAAGAAATTAAACAATTTCTTAAGGAAACAGCCTCTCAGAGGATTTTACTTGACGATATCACCGGCGGAATTGTCCCACATGCCGCGTGGTATTTTTCCGGAGCTATTGCCTGCAATGTCATCCGGTGCCTCAAAGCGGAAAGATCTCCGGATGTTATTGTGGTGTTAGGGATGCATCTCCGCAGCGATTCTCCTGTATATCTGATAACAGAGGATTTGTGGGAAACCCCTTTTGGGGAAATTGGAATTGAAAGAGAACTATCCGGTGAGCTTATAAAGAAATTTTCATTTAATATAGAAGTCCTTGATCATTTTATTCAGGACAACACCATCGAACTTCAGCTTCCTTTTATAAAATATTTTTTCCCCGATACAAAAATCATCCCGATTGGTGTGCCGCCTACAAAGAGCTCCTTTGAAATTGGAAGCGCCTTAGCTGAGATGGCGGTGGGTCTGGGCCAGACGGTAAAGGTTATTGGCTCTACAGACCTTACGCACTATGGTTTAAATTACGGATTTACACCTAAAGGAACTGGCCGGTCCGCTGTGGATTGGGTGAAAACTAAAAATGATCAACGTGTTATCGATGCCATGATAGCCATGGATCCTGATTGGGTAATCAGTGAAGCAAAAGAACACCAAAATGCATGCTGTGCCGGTGCGGCTGCAACTGCCATTGTAACTGCAAAAGGTTTCGGGGCCAGAAAAGCCGAAGCTGTTGCTTATGCCAGTAGTTATGATAAAAATCCCGATAGCAGTTTTGTGGGATATGTTGGCATCGTGTACGGTGATGAAACAGCATAACAATATCAAAATGAGTGGTTCCTATAAGAAAAATCGCGATTAAAGTACTCAAGTTTCACATTTGAGATTTTACGAAAACTCGCCTTCACAATAGGGTGAAGACGTCATTTCCGTGTATGGAGAGCGTGAAACTTGAACGAACGCTATTAGTTCTTATAGTTTCTCAATAAGTCGTGGATGAAATGGAGGAATAGACATGAAAGACAAGAAACTTTCCAAAATAATTGACGTCGCCATAAAGAGGGAGGAAGAAGCGTATGCCTTTTATATCGACCTTTCTGAGAACGTCGACGAAAAGAGTGCAAAAGACACCGTAAAATGGATAGCTGAAGAGGAAAAGAAGCATAGGGCATTTTTGGTTAAATACCGAAATGGACAACTGGAATCGGACGCATTTCAACTCAACGATGCGATTTACTATAAGATCGCTGAACACCAGAAAGAGCCGGATATCGAAAAAGGGATGAAAAGCGAACATGTCTACCTGGTCGCAGCCCACAGAGAATTGAAATCATATAGGTTTTATACAGACTTGGCCACGCTTCATCCAGAGGGTAAAACAAAAGATATCATATTGAAAATGGCCAATGAAGAGTTAAAGCACAAAGAGAAAATGGAGTATTTATATTCAAACACAGCATTCCCTCAGACTGCGGGAGGCTGATAAAACCGGAGTATAATATAATGATTCAAGTTTCGCACCTGATATTTTAAGGAAAGTTGCATCAGGCATAGGGTAAAAAGAAACCAGACCATCGCGTGCCTGTGCACGGTGATTACTTTACGGATACCGATTCAAACTAATTGCTGCATTGTTTTTCCAAAAAATTTTATTTACCCCACACCAGATGCGGGACCGTGCCCCATTCGGGGTGCGAAACTTGAGTAATGAGCAGCCGCATTTAAAATCGCTTCCTATGTGGCGCTTTTTTCGAGATCAAACCTTTTCGGCAATTTCATTGTTTCACGTGAAACATCACTTTCCAACACAAAATCTGCTAAAAATTTCATCAAGTATATCCTCTTGTGTTGTCGCACCCGTTATTCCCCCAAGAGAATCAATAGCATCTTTTAAGTCCATCACAACAAGCTCCAACGGCCTTTCGATCCGAACGCCCTCTGCAACTGCTAAGGTTGACCGGAGGCAACCCTCGAGGGCAATTTTATGTCTTAAATTCGGCACAATACCGTTTTCCGAATCGGGTAGTTTGCCACCGACACAAATCTCGAGGATGAGCGTCTTTAACGCCTCAATTCCTTTACGATAAAGCGCCGATACTTTCACCCTCGGCGGATCACCCCATGATTCAGGGAACTCAAATTTAAAGTCTTTATCCACAAGATCTGACTTGTTGATAACCAGTATGAAGGGCTTGTCTTTCAACTGTTGGTATATTATTTTATCCTCTTTCAACAATGAACTGCTGGCATCCACCATAAAAAGGATTAGATCCGCTTGGTCCATATATTCCCTGGCCTTTTGTACTCCAATGACTTCAACGGGGTCTTTTGTCTCCTGGATTCCGGCGGTATCGATTATGATAACCGGAATTCCCTCTATACTGAGGTGCTCCTCTATGAAATCCCTGGTTGTCCCCGGAACTGATGTAACAATGGCCCGGTCTTTTTTAACAAGACAGTTCATTAGGCTTGATTTGCCCACATTGGGCCTGCCTACAATGACCAATTTTAGGCCATCTCTGACCGCATGCGAATCATCATATTGCTCGATCAGCTTTTTTAAAACATTTATGGCCTG
>DRHF01000324.1 GCA_011049715.1 Desulfobacterales bacterium | reverse complement strand
ACAGACCTGATTTTCTTAACCATAGGTGATGTAAATATTCCTGAACAAATTCCGATGAATTTTCGTACAATATAAATTCATCTCAATGACAGTATTTGTATGATTTTAAAGGTTGTTTACTAGTTGAGAATTCCGGATATAGCCTTTTTTAGTCCTTCTTTTAACACTGTTAAATCACACCCTCAAGTCTCAGAGATTCTAGATCTTCTTGGGTATAGCTCAGCAGTTGACAGTAAATTTCTTGGTTGTGTTCACCCAATCGACAGGCATCGGTTTCTATTTTACCGGGTGTCCTGGAAAGTTTCACAGGAATCCCCGGAACCGGAACCTCGCCTACGCCGGGGTATTGCCTTTTGATCAGCATTTCCCGGGCGATCAGATGCGGATCATTCACCAATTCACGCACGGTGTTAACCCGTCCACAGGGTACCCGTTTTTGTTCAAGCAGCCGGACGACCTCGGATACGGTGTGTTTGCCGACCCATTTATTAACTATCGGCCGGATCAGATCACGGTTTTGATAGCGGCTCTGATCATCGCTGAACCTGTCATCCTCCAGCAGATCCGCCCGCCCGATGGCCCCTATGAATCTTTGCCAAATTTCATTGCCGATGACACTAATCATGACCCATCCATCCTTGGCCTCAAACCCGTCGGAATAGTTGTGAAAAGAATGGTTACCGACCTGCGGTCGAATCTGATTGAGCAGGGTGTACTCTGCAACTACCCCCATGCCGGCAACAAAGGTAAAGGCTGTATCCAATAATGAAACATCAACCAACTGGCCTTTGCCGGTGCGTTCTTTATGCAGGAGGGCCAACATCGCTCCATATGCCCCCATTGTCGCGGTTGAAAAATCTACAAAGGGAACCGCTGCCCGGGTCGGCGGGCTTCCAGGAAAGCCGGTGTAACTCATGGCGCCGGACTCAGCCTGGGCAATCGCATCGAATGAAGGGCGGTCGGCGCCGGGACCAGTCTGCCCATAGCCGGATATGGCCACCAGAATAATACCCGGATTGATCTGTTTCAGACGCTCATAATCCAGCCCCATCAACTGATTGCCTTTGCGCGTAAAGCCGGTGATAATTATGGAGGTATCTTCTATCAATTCATCTAAAATCTCTTGACCTTTTGGATGACGGGTGTTGAGTGTGATGGACTTCTTGTTGCGAGGGGTGATCAGCTCATAGACGATGGCCTTGCCACTGGGCGTGAACGGTCCTAATTTGCGATCAAATTCTCCGCCGGGCCGTTCGACCTTGATCACATCTGCTCCCATATCCGCCAAAAGCGTGCCGCAATAAGCGCTGGCAATGACGCGGCCAAAATCCAAAACCCTGATTCCTTCCAGTACCCTGGTCACTGTTGCAATCTCCCAAGTTTTAAGCGTTTGAACTGAAACGGCAGGCCTAACCTTTGTCCGTTTTAGACGAACTGCAGGTTTTTTCAAAAACCGTCGGGCGATTTATATTATTCAAGATTCCTAAATTCGCTGGGCACATGCAGGCGTTTGCGATTCGCTTTTTTAATGCCCAATGCATCGTCCGCGATCAGTATGCGCATTATATTGGCCGTTCCCTCTCCGATTTGATATAATTTAGCGTCCCGATAGTATTTTTCAACCGGCATTTCCAGCGAGTACCCCATTCCCCCGTGAATCTCCATTGCCATTCCGGCCACCTTCACAACTGTTTCACCTGCAAAATATTTGGCCAAAGCGATTTCCCTTGTAAAGGGGCGATCCTGATCGTTGAGCCACACCCCCCGCCACACCAGCAGTCGTGCGGCTTCCGTAAGGGAGACCATTTCAGCAATACTCCCTTTAACTAACTGATATTGGGCAATCGGCTTTCCAAACTGAATCCGTTTGTTGGCATATTCTATTGAACAATCAACACAGGCCTGGGCCAGGCCGACAGCACCGCTGGCCACACTGATACGGCCCCTGTCAAGCGCGCTCATCGCCACCTTAAAACCACCGCCCCACACCCCCAGGAGGTTCTCTTTCGGCGCTCTGACATCTTTCAAGTGAATTTCGGCGATGGGGGAGGATTTATCCCCCAATTTTGGCGTCTCCTGTGTAGTCCAGCCGGGTTGATCCGTATCAACCACCACAGCACAGAGTCCTTTATGTTTAAGGCTCCCGTCAAAGGTCGCATAAACAATGGCGACATCGGCGACAGAGCCGTTGGAAATCCATGTCTTGGCGCCGTTGAGAAGGAAATAATCTCCTTTATCTTCGATAGACGTTTCGATCGATGCGATATCAGACCCGACATTGGGTTCTGAAAAGCATGTGCAGCCCAGTTTTTGCGCCAGCACAAGGTCCTTGACATACTTGTCCCTTGCCCCAGACGTCCCCCGCTCCATTATGGTATATGCTACGGTTAATGCCTGGACATTGAACAATGGACGCAGCCCGGAATCCACCCTTGATATTTCCTCACAAACGACGGCATGCGCCAAAAAGCCCAAGTCGGACCCGCCATATTTCATTGGGAAAGCGCACCCAAAAAACCCTAGTTTTCCCATTTTGGAGACAAGATCCCGCTTGAACACCTCCTCCTTTATCCGGGGCAGTACTTCTTGACGCGCAAAACGACGCGTCTCTTTCTGAATGGCTTTAACTTCTTTTGTCAATTCAAAGTCCATTTGATCCATTCCACTCCTTTTTTAACCTCTATAACTTTTCGATGCGCTGAACCCGATCAAGCAGATGAACCGATACCCCCCGTTGGACCAAAACAGCCTGAATTTACACTTGCCTTTAAAACCCTCTCCAGATTGGCAGGCAAGCTGTAAATTCTCTCCCCCAGGGCATCTGATATTGCATTGAGCACAGCAGGGGCTGTGGGAATCAGTGCCGGCTCTCCCACCCCCTTTGCCCCAAAAGGTCCTGAAGGCTCTTCTGTTTCCACAATGATTGGGATGACCTCAGGCATGTCTGCACAGGTGGGGACAAGGTAATCCTTTAGCGTCTCTGTAAACCCCGGCTTGTATTCCTCCATCAAGGCAAACCCAATCCCCATGGCAACCCCTCCACAAATCTGACCTATAACCCCTTCAGGGTAAATGGCCTTTCCCACATCATGGGCCGCCACGATTTTCTCCACTCTCACCTCGCCTGTCAGTGTATCCACATTCACCAGAGCCATATGACCGGCAAAGGCATACGTGGCATAGGGGGCTCCCTGGCCTGTTTCCGGGTCCAGCGGAACGGTCATTGGGTCAAAAAATCCGTGATAAACCAAAGGAATGCCCTTTCTGTGTGCTCGATCGACCAGCTTTGGAAACGGTATTCTTTTTGCCTGATTGTTTGAATTTACAACAAAACCCGAATCAAAGGACAGAGATGATTTGGGAACATCTAGCATATCGGACGCCTCTGCCAAAAGCACTTCGGCGAGCTTTTCAGCCGCATCTTTGACGGCGTTTCCCGATATATAGGTCTGGCGACTGGCAGAGGTAGCTCCCGCGCTGGTGGTTCTTTTTGTATCGGCCGCCACGATCCGTATCTTATTGGGTTCAATGCCCAGGATCTCTGCCACAATCTGAGCCAGTGTGCTGGTCGATCCTTGTCCGATGTCCGCACAGCCGGTATAAAGGGTCGGCTTCCCATCCGGATCGATTTCAATCCTTGCGGTAGAGGGGTTTTTAACGCCCGTATTTCCAATCCCGTAGAACATGGCCCCAATACCGATCCCCCGTCTTTGAAACTGCGGCGTTTCGGCGCCCTTCCATTTTTCCTTTGCCTGCTCATAATGGGGCTGAAGGGCTGCCAGGCATTTACCAATTCCCACGCTTGCATCCAGGAACTGCCCTGTTCCGGTTTCTGAACCGACCTTCAACACATTGATCCGCCGGATCTCCAGGGGGTCGATGCCGAGTTCCCCCGCAAGCAGGTCGAGTTGGGATTCATGGGCAAAGGCCATCTGCGGAACGCCAAATCCCCTCATGGCCCCACAAATCTGCTTGTTGGTATAAACGGAGAGAACATCAACCTCCACGTTATCGATTTCATAGGGTCCGGTTGCATGAACAGCTGATCGAGAGGCAACGGCAATACCGTAGGAACCGTATGCGCCTGTATCACAAACAATTCGAGCTTTCATGGCTTTCAGCTTTCCCTGACCGTCGGCGCCGGTTTTCATGGTTATGGTCAGGGGGTGCCTTTTGGCAGTAGCCAAAAAAGCTTCCTCTCTGCTGTATACATAGCGTACCGGCCTTTTTAAATGATAGAGGCCGAGTCCGATAAAACCTTGGACATTGAGATCGAGCTTGGAACCAAATCCCCCTCCGGTGGCGGCCTGGATGATCCGAACCTGTTCATTTTCAAGCCCCAAAAGGTCGATCACTTCTTTATGATCGTAGTGGGGATTCTGGGTGGACGCATATATGACCAGGCTTCCGTCCTTTTCCACATATCCGGCCCCGGCATCCGGTTCCAGATATGCATGCTCTAACGGAGCGGTCCTGTAAGTCCTTTCAACAACCGCCTTACACCCTTGAAATGCTTTTTTTGCATCCCCTTTTCGTATTTTACGGCTGTATAGTAGATTCCCTTTTCTGTGAATGTCGGATGCCCCCTCTTTGAGGGCCTCTTCAGGGCTAAAAACCGCCGGGAGCTCCTCATATGTCACCTTGATAGCGCTCAAGGCCTTTTTAGCAGCCCCCTCAGTTTTCGCTGCAATAAGGACAATGGCATCTCCTATAAAACGCACCTTGTCTGTGGCAAGGAGAGGATGATCCTTGTTTATGGGCCCTAGCAAATTTTTTCCCGGAATATCTTTCTCGGTGAAAATCCCGACCACACCCCCAACCTGAAGCGCCTCTTCAATCTCAAGCCCCAGAATTTTCGCATGTGCTTTGGTACTTCTCAACGCCTGGAGCAAAACGGGTTGCCCCACATCCAGATCGGCAGCGAACACCGGATCTCCTTTAAGCCTTTCAACCGCACCGATCCTGGGAAAATTTTTTCCAATGACCTTGTATTCGTTATTCATGTTTCACCAGGGAAAAAAGCGTCCGCATAAAAAGTCCTTGAACCGCCCTTTCTTTGTATACCGTTGAGGATCTTATGCCGGATGTCTCAATCATCTTGTTTACAACCATCTGACCTGCCTCCCATAACAATGTCTCGCTCGGCACTTTTCCGATAAGTAAATTTTCAACATCCGTCGATCTTTGGGGCGTTGGGGTGCATGACCCCAAAGCCAAACGCATGAACTTGATCTTGCCTTCCACATCCTTTTCGGCCATAACAGCCATGCTTGCCCTGGAGATCGCCAGCTCTTTTCGCCTCCCGATCTTCTGAAAATCTGAGAACACATTCTCGTTCGGTTTGAGGATAAAACAGACAACCATCTCCTCCGGATCAATCGAACTCCTATAGGGCTCGGTGGGAACATCCTGGATCGGTATGGTTCGTTCCCCATCGGAATTTTTTAGAACCACCTTTGCTTCATGGATGATAAGCGGCGGCGCCATATCTCCACATGGCGAGCAGTGGGCCACATTTCCCCCAATGGTCGCCACGTTTCTTATCTGTTTGCTAGCAAACTTGTAGGACGCTTTCTGTAGAACGGGGGCAAGCCGGGTGAGGATCGGAGAGGTATATATCTCGGAAATGGTGACCCCGGCCCCTATCCTAAGTCCGCCGTCTTTGATCTCAATTCCTTTCAGTTCGGGCAGACGGCTGACATCCATAAGGTATTTTGGTTTCAGTTCCCCGGATCGCAAATTGACCATGACATCGGTGCCTCCTGCCACAATCGCGGTCTCTTTGCCGTGATCCCCCAGAAACTTAAGCGCATCATCCAGTTTTTTCGGTCTGAGATAAAAAAGATCCGCCCCCATTATTCCTCTTCCTCGGAAAGCTGGTTTGCCGCGTCTTCTATAGCGGAAACGATATGCCGATAGCCGGTACAGCGGCAAAGATTTCCTGAAATTCCTTTGACAATCTCTTCTCGATTCGGATTGGGGTTTTCTTTTAAAAGGGCATGGGCGCTCATCAAAACACCCGGTGTGCAGAATCCACACTGAACCGCATGATGTTGCAGGAAGGCCTCCTGAAGGGGATTCAGACCCTCAGATTTTGCCAGACCCTCAACGGTCATAACTTCCCGGCCGTCAAGCTGAGCGGCTATCATCAGGCATGCATTTACCGCCTTTTTGTCAACCACGATCGTACAGGCGCCGCACTCTCCTATGGCGCATCCTTCTTTTGTTCCTTTGAGGGACAGCCGTTCTCGGATAGTATGCAGGGCGGTTTCGCCGGCCGCCACTTCAACCTCAACATGTTTTCCGTTTAGGGTAAAACAGATCGGCACCATATGTTGTTCGAGTTTCACTTTTGTTTTCTATCTCCTGTTTTTGGTCTTTAGAAAAACAGATTCTTTCCTAGTTGTTTTTGGAGGGCAAATATTTTCCCTGTCCGGCATGACCGACGATTTTCCCCTCTTAGACTTTTTTTCGATTTTCAGGAACAATGTCAGTCAAATTAAGGTTGCGTGTCAAGAAAAAATACCTGCCGGTTAAGCGGTCCCGCCGAACAGCCGCGTTTAGTCCAAATTTTAAAAGGTTATTAAAGATTTTGTTGTATCCCTCAATTATTATGGTCGTCGCTGGGGCGGTAGCGTTATCTGAAAAGTAACGATATGACAGATACAAGGCCTACCAGTATCGATACAACTTCCTTAATATGCCTTGCCCTTTAAATAATTTTTCACTATAAAATTTTGATTCATATTCACGCAGATATCAAATGGATCCTTTCCATCTGATCTATCCAACTCATTTTAAATTAACATAGGAGGCAATTTATGAATCTTCATCGACCGAATGCAAACGAAGCTCTTCAAACAAAAAACCGATCCCGTAATGTGGCTCCCCAATCAGGTATTTGTAGCAGATGCCTGGACGGTTGTAAGGGAAACTGCGATATGTTTCAGGCGACCTTCAGGGGAAGAGAGCTGCTTTATCCACAGCCTTTCGGTAAAGTCACTGCAGGCGCAGATAAAGATTATCCGGTTGACTACTCCCATCTGAATATCATGGGGTATGCCCTCGGCGCAAAGGGTATCGCCCCCGATCCGGATAAAGCCACATTTCCCGCTGTAGATACCGAAACATCATTCGGTTTTAGCCAAAAAGTAAAGATGAAGGTGCCCATATTTACTGGAGCTCTAGGCAGTACTGACATTGCACGCATAAATTGGAATCATTTTGCCGTCGGCGCCGCAATCAGTGGCATCAGCCTGGTATGCGGCGAAAATGTTTGCGGAATTGATCCGGAACTGGAACTTGATGGTCAAGGAATGGTGACAAAATCTCCGGAGATGGATCGTCGCGTAAAGATGTATCGCAGGTACCACGAAGGTTACGGCGATATTCTGGTTCAGATAAATGTAGAAGATACCCGCAACGGTGTGGCTGAATATGTCATCGAAAAACTCGGAGCAGAAACCATCGAATTAAAATGGGGTCAGGGGGCCAAGTGCATCGGGGGTGAAATCAAGGTAAACTCTTTGGAGCGGGCGATAGAATTAAAAAACCGCGGCTATATCGTCACTCCCGATCCTGAAAATCCTGCTTTTCAGGCAGCGTTTAAAGCCGGTCCGCTGAAACAATTTGAGAGACATTCGCGTTTGGGATTTATCGATCAGGAAAACTTTATGAAAGAGGTGGAACGGCTGCGCAATCTAGGCGCTAAACGTATAACGCTAAAGACAGGGGCGTATCCGATGCGAGAACTGGCGATGGCCATCCGATGGTCCGGTGATGCCAACATCGACCTGTTAACCATTGACGGTGCCCCGGGTGGAACCGGGATGAGCCCGTGGCGTATGATGACCGAATGGGGTATTCCCTCAATATACCTCCATTCCATGGCATATGAGCTATGTGATCGTCTGGCTCGCAATGGCAAACGCGTGCCTGACCTTGCCTTTGCCGGTGGTTTTTCTTCCGAAGATCATGTTTTTAAAGCCTTGGCCATGGGCGCGCCGTATTGCAAAGCCGTATGCATCGGTCGCGCGTTGATGATTCCGGGTATGGTGGGGAAAAATACAGAAAAATGGCTGCGCGGCGAAGACGGCGGTCTCCCGCCAAGTATTTCAAAATTCGGATTCAGCAAAGAGGAAATATTTATGAACTATGAAATTCTGAAGGAAAAATACGGATCTGAAGCAGATAGTTTTCCATTGGGAGCAATCGGAATTTACAATGTGGTGGATAAAATAAAAGTGGGGCTTCAACAAATAATGGCAGGGTCCCGTAACTGGAAAGTGGAGTACATCAGCCGTGACGACATTTTTTCCCTGACCGAAGAGTGCGCAAAAATCACCGGCACGAAATACGTCATGGATGCCTATCGAGAGGAAGCGCTCGAGATAATCGATTCATAGAGCTCTTTAAATTGGGTTTTACCAGCCCCTGGTCTAACTAGAGGAGGTTAGAAATGTCCGATACAAGTTTGAAGCAAATTTTGGCAAGAGATCCGGGAGAACGAGAATTTCACCAGGCCGTGCAGGAGATAATCGAAACCGTAAAGCCGGTTTTAGATCGGCACCCTGAATATCATCGCTTCGGGATATTGGAACGAATCACTGAACCTGAGAGACTGATCATGTTTCGAGTTCCCTGGGTGGACGATGAGGGACAGGTGCGGGTGAATCGCGGGTATCGCGTAGAGATGAATAGCGCCATCGGGCCTTTTAAGGGGGGGTTGAGATTTCACCCCTCGGTAAACATCAGCATTTTAAAGTTTTTGGCCTTTGAACAGGTGTTTAAAAATGCTTTAACCACTATGCCGATGGGTGGCGCCCAGGGCGGATCCGATTTTGACCCCAAAGGTAAATCTGACGAAGAAGTTATGCGATTTTGTCAAAGCTTTATGGCCGGACTTTCCCACCACATCGGTCAGGACACGGACATCCCCGATGGCGGCCTCGGCGTGGGAGCCAGAGAAATCGGATATCTCTTTGGTACGTATAAAAAACAACGCAATGAATTTTCGGGCGTGTTAACCGGAAAAGGCCTTGGCTGGGGAGGAAGTTATATCAGACCGGAGGCCACCGGCTACGGCATTGTCTATTTTGCAAAAGAAATGCTGGCCACTCGAAATGAAACGCTGAAAGGCAAGACATGTCTGGTGTCCGGGTCCGGTAATGTCGCCCAGCACACGGCGGAAAAAACGATTGATTTAGGCGGCAAAGTACTGACGCAATCCGATTCTTCCGGATACATTTTTGATCCTGAGGGGATTGACAAAGAAAAGTTATCCTTCGTAAAACGGTTGAAAAATATTAAACGCGGGCGAATCAGTGAATATATCGACAAGTATTCGGGAGCGATCTTTACAGAAGCGGACCGGACACTGGATTATAACCCGCTTTGGAACCACAAGGCCGAATGTGCATTTCCTTGTGCCTTTGAAGGCGAGATCAGAGAAAAAGATGCCCACAATTTAATCAATAACGATATTAAGTTGGTTTGTGAGGGTGCTGACCGGCCTTTATCATCCGAAGCGGTGAGGATTTTTTTGGATAATAAAATTCTTTATGCCCCGGGGAAGGCTGCCAATGCAGGCGGCGTGGCGGTATCCGGTTTAGAGATGGCTCAGAATAGAATGCTTTTAAACTGGTCTGCTGAGGAAGTTGATCAGCGGTTGAAGACGATTATGAAAAACATTCACCGCGCCAGTTTGGATGCGGCTGCCGATCATGGTGAACCGGGGAACTATTTGGTTGGTGCGAATATCGCGGGGTTCATTAGAGTGGTCAATGCTATGCTGGATCAAGGTGTTGTGTGACCGCCGGAATGCGTTCGACGAAACCCTGACCTCACCCAGTGGGATAAGATTTCTAAACCGCACTAAACGAAACTCATACTTGACAAAAAACCACCTCTTTTCTATTATCCTGCCGCTGCCGCTAAAGTAGCCCCATTTTCGTTTCTACAAACACCTTCATGGGGATGTTTATTTTCATGGCCCACTTCAACCCTTTTCGATCCGCCGACAGGAACTCTTTTCTGCGGTCTTTTGCGCTGCCAATTATGATTTTCTTCGGCACTCTAATGTTTACAGGTTGTGCCGCTCTGCTCTCGTCGGTTACCGGAAACCTGGCTGATAATCTGTCTCAAGCCATCATGAACAATAACGACCTGGCTACTGTTCAAGCCGGCGCTCCTGCATATCTGTTGATGATTGACGGCCTTTTACGCGGGGATCCGAAAAATGAATCTCTCCTCCGCTCCGGCGCATCCCTCTATACGGCCTATACAGGTGTATTTGTAAAAGATAAAGAGCGATCCCAAAGATTAAGTGATAAAGCGTTATACTACGGGTTCCAGGCACTTTGTGTCCGAAAATCTGTTACCTGTGGCATGCGGAATAAAAAATTTAATACTTTTGCCCAGGTCATCGCCAAGATGGCCGCGCAAGACGTTCCGGCCCTTTATTCTCTTGGCACTTCATGGGCAGGCTGGATTCAAACCCGTAGCGATGATTTCAATGCGATTGCAGAAATTTCCCGGGTCGAGGTCATTATGCTGCGAATCGTTGAACTGGATGAGACCTATCAGGATGGAGGCGCGAATTTATACCTAGGGGTGCTGGCAACTTTGATTCCTCGTGCCCTAGGAGGCAAACCGAAGCTGGGCCGCGAATATTTCGAAAGAGCTATTGAATTGTCCGGCGGGAAGAATCTGATGGCGAAGGTGCTCTATGCTCGACAATACGCCCGGTTGATGTTTGACAGGAAACTACATGACCGTTTGTTGAAGGAGACCCTGAAAGCCGAACCGGAAATCGATGGATACACCCTCATTAACACCCTTGCTCAGAAACAGGCAAAGGAACTCATGGAAAGCGCCGATGACTATTTTTAACTAAAAGTACAAAAAGGAGAGGATGATGAGACCTGTTGTGATATTTACAATGGTGGCTATACTGTTTTTCATTTTACCTATCGGTCAGTCCCACGCACTTGTGCTCAAGATAGCCACTTTATCTCCTGAAGGTTCCAGTTGGATGCAGCTCATGCGTCAAGGCGCCAAAGAGGTGGCACAAATAACCAATAAGCGGGTGAGATTTAAATTCTATCCGGGTGGCGTTATGGGCAGTGACAAAGCTGTCCTCAGAAAAATTAGTATCGGGCAGTTGCAAGGCGGAGCTGTGGTATCGGGCAGTCTATCAAAATTCTTTCCGGACAACCAGATCTACAACCTACCCTTGAAATTCAAATCCTTTCAGGAGGTGGATTATATTCGCAAACGCATGGACCGACTTATCATTGATGGACTGGAAAAAGGAGGATTCGTGACTTTTGGTTTAGCGGAAGGAGGCTTCGCCTATCTCATGTCAAAAATGCCCATAGAGACCATTGAAGAATTAAGCGGGCAAAAGGTTTGGATACCGGAAGGCGACAGTACATCCCTGGAGACGCTTAAGGCCTTTGATATTTCGCCGATCCCCTTATCTATAGCGGATGTTCGTGCAGCCCTGCAGACCGACATGATCGATACAGTAGCCATCTCACCCATCGGTGCCGTGGTGCTTCAGTGGCACACACAGATTTCCTACCTATTGGATGTTCCATTGATGTATATTTATGGCTTGCTGGCTGTTGACCGCAAGGCCTTCAGCAAAATATCTCCGGGGGACAAGCAAATTGTTCGTGCGATAATGGGTCGTGTGTTCAGTGAAATGGATCGACAAAGTCGTGAGCAAAATATTAAAGCAATGGATGCCTTGCGCAACCAAGGCATCCAATTTTTAAAGCCCTCAGATGAAACACTGAGTAAATTATACACCATGGGTTCTTTGATATCCAAACGGCTGGTTGAAACTGGAAAATTGTCGAAGGATATGGTCAATACCTTTGAAGCCTATCTGGATGAATATCGTTCGGGACAAGCGCATTCCAATGAATAAGAACAAGCCTAAAACGTTTCTAGGCCGCATTGTGGTTTTCCTGCTACTGATGGAAGACGGCATTTTGATCGGTTTGTTCCTGATCATGCTCGGGATGGCGACTGTACAGATATTGCTGAGAAACTTCTTTAGTACCGGCATTGTCTGGGGTGATGTCATGTTACGTATCATCATCCTCTGGATAGGGCTGGTTGGAGCCATGGTGGCCAGTCGAAAAGGAGACCATATCAGTGTCGATTTGATAGCTCGATACCTCCCTCAACAGATCAAGGGTTTAGTTGAGGGTCTTTGTGCATTGGTTACCGCCCTGGTCTGTACCGTGGTGGCCTATTACAGCTTGCAATTTGTATTCAGAGAATTCGAGGAGGGCGGTATTGCTTTTGCAAAGATGCCGGTTTGGGTATGCGAAGCCATTATTCCGCTTGCTTTTACCGCCATTGCTTTGCGTTATTTCATCACCTCATTTAACAACCTCACAGCCTTCTTAAAGTCGCCGGATTGATGCCCTATATTATTGCATTTATATTATTCTTTTTTGCCATATTAGGTATGCCGCTTTTTACGGTTATTCTGGCGGTTGCCATTTTAGGGTTTTATTATTCGGGTGTTGACTTATCGGTTATCGCTATCGAGCTGTACAGAATTTCCGACACGCCGCTCCTTTTAGCCCTCCCATTATTTACCTATGCCGGCTATATTATGTCTGAGAGCCAAACCTCACACCGTCTGGTCCGGCTCACTCATGCTCTTCTCGGTTGGATGCCGGGTGGACTGCCCATCGTGGCATTGGTGTCCTGTGCCCTGTTTACTGCCTTCACCGGCGCCTCAGGGGTAACCATTGTCGCCCTTGGCGGCCTGCTCTATCCGGCTTTAAGAGAGGCTGGATACCCTGAAAAATTCAGCCTTGGATTGGTCACCACTTCCGGTAGCCTTGGGCTGCTGCTGCCGCCTTCCCTGCCGCTTATCCTCTACGGCATTATCTCCCAACAATTGGACCCGGGCCTGGATGTGTCTATTGATGACCT
The DNA here is from genome assembly GCA_011049715.1 of Desulfobacterales bacterium. GTDB lineage: Bacteria > Desulfobacterota > Desulfobacteria > Desulfobacterales > UBA2156 > UBA2156. The sequence goes on along the minus strand of DRHF01000324.1, from coordinate 571 downwards.
TTTCCTGGCAGGCCTTTTCCCGGGGCTTCTCATGATTGTACTATTATCCCTTTTAAGCTTGTGGGCTTACCGCAAAAACCCTGTCCCAAAGACGCCATTCTCAATTCGTGAAGCATTGGTTGTGCTCAAGGAGGCTATCTGGGAACTGCCCCTCCCCCTTTTTTTGATTACAGGCATTTACGGCGGTTTTCTAGCCATCTCCGAAGCTGCTGCCGTTACCGCCCTTTACGTTACCACCCTGGAGGTGTTCCTCTACAAAGAGATCAGAATTTCCCATCTTCCGAAGATCATCCGTGAATCCATGATCGTTTCCGGCGGAATCCTATTGATTATTGCCGCATCTCTCGCCTCCACCAACTTACTAATCGATGCAGAAATCCCCATGAAGCTGTTTGCACTGATCAAAGCCCATGTGGGCAATAAAATTATTTTTTTGATTTTGCTTAACCTGTTTTTGCTAATCCTTGGGGCTATTCTGGATATCTTTTCCGCTTTGGTAATTATGGTGCCCCTGATTCTTCCCATCGCCGTCAGTTACGGCATCGATCCGATACATCTGGGAATTATTTTT
>DRHF01000323.1 GCA_011049715.1 Desulfobacterales bacterium | reverse complement strand
GCTTCAGCCCATCTTTGACCGATGCCTCACTCGCAAAATCCTCGAAATAGCTCGCTATTCCTGTGGTTTTACTCTCTCGGATCAGCCAAATCTGAACCAAATCTAAGCGCCAATTCTGCGAAGTTATTTCTGCGCGAACCCTAAGCTATCCAGCGCCTGCCCGATATCTTCACATATATCTTCGATGGCCTCGATTCCAGTAGAAAATCTGATCATATTAGCAGGGATAGAGAGCTTTTCCCTGGTCGCTTCATCCTGGGCAAAATACTGGGAAGAATAAGGGTGAATCACCATGGTTTTGCAGTCACCCAGGTTTGCCAAATGATAGATCAATTGAAGATTTTTTATGAATTGAAAACAAGCTGTCTGATCCTTCAATCCAAAGGTGAGCATTCCGCCAAATCCCTTGCCCCCAAACTGGCTCAATGCAATACGGTGTGAGGGATGATCCTCCAGCCCCGGATAATTGACCCAAAGGACTTCAGGTCTTTCTTTCAGGTAACGCGCCACCCCCATCGTATTTTTCATGTGTTGCTCCATACGAAGCGCCAATGTGTCGAGGCCGATCATGGTCAGGAAAGAATGCAGAGGGGCGGCGGTTGTTCCGAAATTTATGTGATATTCCCGCCAAACTTTGTCGAGCAGCGCCAGCGGTCCCTTCCTGTCGATAAAGGGCTTGAAATCCGGAAAGCGTTCGTTCGACCAATCAAAATTTCCGCCGTCGATAACCGCTCCACCCAACGCCCCACCATGTCCGCTCAGATACTTGGTGGTAGAATGAATCACCACATCGGCTCCCAGCTCTAAGGGGCGGCAGAGGTATGGCGTCGGCAGGGTGTGATCCACCAGCAAAGGCACACCGTGTTTGTGAGCGATCAAAGCGGTTTGAGCGATGTCCGGAACATCCATCTTGGGATTGCCGATGGTTTCCAGGTAGACAAAGCGAGTTTTGGAATTGATGGCCCTTTCGATGGCTGCCGTATCGGTGGACTCGACCAGGCGAGCCGTGATGCCATACTTTTTAAAAACACCGTTGAAAAGGTTATATGTCGACACAAAAAGAGAGTTCCCTGTCACAAACTCGTCGCCGGCGCGAAGCAAGGCCATACACGTGTTGTTGATGGCTGCCATGCCCGAAGCCATCACCACCGCATCAAGGCCGCCTTCCAAAGCAGCAAGCTTTTCTTCCAGTACCTGGTTGGTCGGGTTTGTAAGCCGCATGTAAATATGATCATCACGCTTGCCTGCAAAGGTCTGGGTCAGATTCTCCGCTGTGGCGTGCTGATGGGATACGGTCTGAAATATGGGTGGCAAAGTTGCGCCCTCCCAGTCTTCAGGTGACTGGGCGGCGTGGATAACCTGTGTATGGAACCGGTATTTCTTTTTTTGATTCATGTCCTACCTCCATTGAACATAGCGACTTCTCTTTCCTGCACTCCGGTTTCTCTGGTGTAAATAATTTTTTATATATATTTGCTGCAATTTGGTAGTTGCGTCAATAAAAAAACCGTATGGTAAAGAAATCTCTTGAACCGCATTTAAATCACAAACCAGGGGGAACGGGTTTTGGCTTGACAGTCAACCGGCCATTGCTTAAATATGCTGCCTGAAAAGCGAGATATTACAAAAAAGTTAAAAAACAAAGCGAAAACTTCGATCGAAGAATCCAGCTTAAAGCGGGATAGCAGATGCGAAGCATATATTCTCCAATAAAATTTATTAAGAAACTACGCCTTACAGATCTCGGAGGTTATCAAAATGTCAATACACGCTCAACTTAATTGGACAGATGGTTCACAGTTTGTCGCACGGGCGGGCAGCGGCCCTGCGGTTGTGATCGATACGCCCGAAGGTGGGAGTGGCCCGACTCCCATGGGAATCCTCTTAATTGGAGTTGCCGGCTGTACCGCGGTGGACGTGGTCTCGATTTTAAAAAAAAAACGGGTCAACATGACCGGTTTTCAAATCAACATCACCGGTGAACGCGCAGAAAAAGAACCCAGGCGTTACACAAACATTCATATTGAGTATATTGTTCACGGCAAAGACATCAAACCTAAAGCGGTGGAACACGCCATCCAGCTTTCTGAAGAAAAATACTGCAGCGCCATCGCCTCGTTAAACGCAACCGTTACAAACACTTACCGGATTTTTGAGCGCAATGAATAGGCATTGGCAGGACCATTATGGGTATGGACTTTTGGTCGATTGCAGAGCGGGGCATTAGAAGGTGGCGCTCTTATTCTGTGCGGCTACTCTATTTGGGACTCACTGCTTCAGCCTTTCATCCCTGCGCCTTTTAATCTCTTCCGCAAAAACCCAGTCACTCGGGATTTCTTTTTCTCTCCATTTGTTTTCGAAGAGGTATGCGGATATTTGACTTGCAAATATATGTTCATATTTGGAGAAAGGGATGTAGGCGATAAAGGAGAAGGCAAAAAGGAAATGAATTGCCCAAATGCCTATATAAAGTGCGCTCAATACTTTTGTCCCCAATAGGGCCTTGACCACGGCCCCGAAAGCAAAACCAACGGGTGACCAGTCCGTAGCGGGGGGATTTAGAACAGCTAACCGGATACCTTCAACTAAAAATCCGGAAAAAAGGACCAAAAAAAGAAGCGATAGCAAAATTCCGTCCTGGGTGCTTTTGACCATCCGCTCCGGTTTACCGATGTATTTCCGGTATAGCCCGAAGCCGGTGCCGATGAGGACCACGATGCCGGCAATATCGAGCAGCAGAGAAAAAAGAAGCCAAACACCGCCATCTAGAAATTGGAACATATAGTAGTTTACACTTCTGCCTACCGTCCCTAAAAAAAGCAGGGTAAAACCCCACATGATCCCAACGAGCATCAACCCTCTGATAAAACTCCTTGGAAAAAGGCGTCTTGCAAACAGGCATTCGGGAGAGAAAAACTTGATGATGCTCAGCCATATAAGCCCGGCGGGGCCCATGCCCTTCAACTCTTGATCCGCATCCATCCCTTTGCTCCAGATCCTCATTTTATCCCAAAATCCTAAAAGAAAAATAACAACCGTTGCAAAGGCAAACACATAAAATACGCTGATCAATCCCCTGGGTATATTCCAAAATTCTGTCACCATGTTCATCCCCTTTTATGCTTCAGGTTTTTTGCCGAATATAAAATTCTCCTGCCTTCTTAATATTCTTCTGACCACAAAGGGAACATACCTGCAGCTCTTGCAATCTTCTCCGAAATCGTTAGTTCCCGGGCAGACTTGTCCACTGCCATAATTCATGATCAACTTTCCATCATACTCCTCGAGCTTGTCGAAAGGATGGAAAAACATCATATCCAATACTTCTTTTTCATCGGCTGTAAAACCTTCAATATGTACTTTACAAAGCTGCATACTCTCTCCTCATCTCACAGTAACGCTGCCAAATATTGGGTGATATCGTTTATTTTAAGCGGATCTTCATAGTTTCTCCATTCCTCGACCACCGAATTGGGTGCGGCATGGGTTCTGGTGGCCATATTAAGATAGCAGACAGGACAGTTGGTCAGCATTGTATCAGCACCTGTTCTCTTGGCTTCGAGAAGCAATTCCTTTGCGATCTTGGCGGAAATGTCCGAGGCTACCGCCCTCGTACCGCCGGAACCACCGCAGCATCTGCTCAGTTTGCCGTGTCTATCCATATCGACCAATTTTATCCCGGGTATTTTACCCAACAGTTTTCGTGGTGCATCAATAATAGGTTTGCCCATGAAGGGCCTGGCCATCGCACAGGGGTCATGATAGGTTACGGTTTCTTCAATCTTTTTTGTAAATTTCAATTTACCCTCTTCAGCCCACTCAGCTAAAAGTTCGACAGTGGCCAGGGGTTCAAAGGGGAGTTCTTCTCCATAAAAATACGGCCAGAGGTATTTAACGATATCAAGGCACATGGGGCATGAGATGACAAACCGTTTGATGCCCTTATCCGTGACGGCATTTACCATATGATTTACCAGTTCGGCCATAACACTCCATTCACCACTGCCGGTCAGTTGGGGAAAACCACAGCACCACGATTGGTC
>DRHF01000322.1 GCA_011049715.1 Desulfobacterales bacterium | reverse complement strand
CGGCAAGATATAAAAAACCGCAGCCGGTGGATGAGTTGATTCGGTTCGATCCTGAAACTCGCTTGATCCTAGTGGGCAAAGACCTGGTCGTACAGGTCAAAGTATCTCTCACTTTTAACCAAAATAGCCCTGGAAGAGGTATAGAAATCCTCAAGCGAGCCGATTAGGCCCTTGCTCAACGCTTTCTGAAGGGTCAGAAAAGAGGTGGGGGAAACCGGAATCCCGGCATCTTTTAATTTGTAAAAGAAATCGATAAACATGTGTTTTAAAAACTAATAAAGTTTGCCCCGATTCGCCTCATTCATGGTCCTTTCATAATCCTGACTCTTTTTAAAAAGAACACCCAAAAACGGTATTTCCTTTGCGACTAATTTTTTCGGCTGAAAATCGGGATCTGTATTTAGGGCCCGGATCCAATTGATAAGCTCCCGAGTGGCGGGTTTTTTTTCAATATTTTCAATTTCCCGCAGCCTATAAAAGTTTGATACGGAATTTTCGAGAAGATCGGAGCCAATATCCGGAAAGTGAACCCTCACTATTTTCCTCATCATTTTCGGATCAGGAAAGGCAATGTGATGAAAGTTACATCTGCCCAGAAAAGGATCCGACAGGTCCTTTTTCGCATTGGATGTGATGATGATGACTGGCCGATTGATGGCCTTTATTGTCTTGTCAATTTCAATGATGTCGAATTCCATCTGGTCGAGCACATCAAGCATGTCATCTTGAAAATCGGTGTCAGCTTTATCAATTTCGTCGATCAACAGGATGGTTTTCACCCCGGATGTGAAGGCCTGGCCGATCTTACTCATCTTGATATACTCTTCGATATTACTCACATCCCTGCTCGAATCGCCAAAACGGCTGTCATTGAGCCGGGTGAGTGTATCGTACTGATAGAGTGCATCTACGAGTTTCATATTCGATTTAACATTGAGAACGATCAGGGGCATGTTTAAGTTTTCCGCGATGGCATGGGCCAGCATGGTTTTACCGGTGCCCGGTTCCCCTTTCAGCAGCAGTGGCATTTCGAGGGCTATGGAAATATTCACAATGCTGGCCAATTCATCATCCAAGATATACCGGGTTGCTCCTGAAAATCTGTTTTCTTTCGCGTAATCCATTTAGAACCTCATTTTCTAATCTCATATTTGGGGGTTAATTGTTGCCCAACCGGTCCGAAACACTCCGAGTCAATTTAAGCACCTTTTCGGTGAGGTCAAGACTCAACGAGCCGGCGCCACAGCTTGGGGTTATCAAAGACTGTCTTAAGATGGTTCGGCGGTCGATGCCGATATCCTCTATTTTTCGGACCTTTTGTTCCAACCCGGCGACAAGGGAATCGGTGGTCTCTTTTTCAATATCTTCGGCGTTTAAAGTCGGAACGATTCCCCACGCCAAGATCCCTCCTGATGCGATAAACCTTTTAATTTGATCCCGGTAGAGGATAAATCGGTCAAAAATAGCGAAAGCATCAAAGTTGGCGATATCGACTGAGGAGTCCAGAATTAAAGACCAGTCTGTATTGGCACAGACATGAATTCCTGCAAGACCGCCTTCCGCATGAACCGCTTCTATCATCTCATTAAGGCAGGCAAGAATTTCTTCACGGGATATGCTGATCAACTCAGACGATCCGAACCCGGCAAGTCCCGGTTCATCAAAAAAAATAATAACCGGGCACCCGAATTTTGAAAGTTTTTTCACCTGCCATCTGGCTTTCAGGGCCAAAAGCTTGACGGCGGCATCCCTCAACTGTTCATCATAAAAAATGGATTTCCCATTTTCCATTTTTACGCCTATGCCAAAGGTAATGGGCCCGGTTATCTGGCCCTTGACCGCCACCGGCCGGGGCGCCGATCTGTCCATCGTATCGATCAGTTCAAAAAATCCGCGGGCGGTATCGTGTTTCAGGATAAATCTCGTATCGTAAAGGTCGATGGCGCCTTCAGATACGCCGATATACTCTTCATAGAATTGAAGAATCTCCTGCTCAAAACTGTCCGTTTGCGTATCGACAAAAGGCGTCTCTTTTTCAATCCTGAGACCCGGCAAACCCTGCACAAACTGTGCTATCATCCCTTCGTTTTTATATACCGGGAGCTGAACCCAAGAGGGAATTTCAGGTGTAAACTTTTTAACCATTTCCGCCGCTTTCCGATGATCATTCATCGGAAGACTGCCGGTTAACACCGGGAGGCAGTTTGGTTCAAACCTGTCGGTCGTCATTTGAGCTCCTTTCTTTTTTATTTATCTAAGGGTTCGCGCAAAAATAACTTCACATTTTAGCATCTTAGCTTCAGCCCATCTTTGACCGATGCCTCACTCGCAAAATCCTCGAAATAGCTCGCTATTCCTGTGGTTTTACTCTCTCGGATCAGCCAAATCTGAACCAAATCT
>DRHF01000321.1 GCA_011049715.1 Desulfobacterales bacterium | reverse complement strand
TTCGGCCGGTTGGGCTATTTTATCGTTGCTACTTACATCGCACAGCTTTTTCTGATTTGCTTTTACCCCATTCCCAGTGCCGGGTCTACATATGAGATGCTTTTTAAAAGGACCGCATCTAGTGAATTTTCAAAACAACATCTCTCAAATTTGGACAGCGTATTGATGCCTGAAAAATTTATTTTGATTTGGACAACCATAGTAGTCATATTCGTATCAGCCGTGCCGTTGACAACTTTGTTATTACCGAGAATTTATAATTATCTAGTGCCCCTATTTAAAAGTCCGCCCAAAATTCTATCGGTTGTCAGTGTATCGTTTCTGATTCTTGGGAATATTATTACGTTTATTGGTGTATTTACTTTAAAACAACATGTTACATTTCATAATTTTGGTGAAACAACTCGATTATATACCAAAAGTATATTCAGCTTCATTCGCAATCCAATTACACTCGGTTTGGTGGCCATCTCTGTCGGGTTTGTCTTTGCCCTTCCATCGATTGTGATGCTTTTTGGCTTGGTTGTTTTTTTATGGAATTCAAGCCGACGGATCAAAATGGAGGAAAACTATTTACAAAGAACTTTCGGGGAAGAATATTTACAATATAAGAAACGAGTAGGGAAATATTGGCCAAAATATCACCGGATAAGAGGTTAATCATCTCTTTCCCGTATGCTATTACTTTAAGCCAGGTTTAATCGATGTATTCGGTTTCTGTCAGACGCAATTTTATCGCGCAGCATTACCTAATCGGCGGAGATTGGGGTCCGGAAAATGAACTGCATTCGCATCACTATGTCGTTGAATTGTTGCTGGAAGGTAAAAATTTAGACCCGCACGGTTACCTGATTGATATTGATGACGTCTCCTCGCATTTGGATTCCCTGGTTGCGTATTTCAAAGATAAAACACTAAACAAGTTACCGGAGTTTGAAACGGCCAATCCCAGCCTCGAACATTTGGCCCGAATCTTTTGCAAAACACTTATCCAACGATTGAATGCCCAAAACTTAAGCGCTGTATCAGTCAAGATTTGGGAAAATGAAATGGCCTGGGCAGGTTATCAAGAAGCGTTTTGATGCGGATCGGCCTCATTATATACGGCAGTTTGAAGATCCGAACCGGAGGATATATTTATGATCAAATTTTAGTTAAACATTTTGAGCGTCTGGGTCATAAGGTAGAGATTATTTCACTGCGTGAGCGATCCTATAGCCGTAATCTTTTTGACAATTTCTTCTGTTCAATAAATTCCCGTATCATTCGATCTTCCTTCGATCTTTTGCTCCAAGACGGACTCTGTCACCCGTCACTGTTTAATATCAACAAACGACTTAAAAAATATTCAAAATTTCCCATTGTATCCATATTTCACCAGGTTTTGAGCAGCCAACCTAGAAAAAACTGGCAAAATGCAATATACCGGAACGTTGAAAGGCAATATTTGGCCTCTGTAGATGCCTTTATTTTCAACAGCAAAACAACGCGCGAATCTATTAAGGATTTAATCTTTCTGAGGCAACCGCACATAATAGGCTATCCTGCGGGGGATCGACTGGCATCGGGGGTGTCAATAAAGGATATAAAATCAAAAGCCCAAACAAGGGGCCCACTCAAATTACTGTTCATCGGCAATGTATTGCCGAATAAAGGGCTCCACCGGCTTATCGATGTTTTAGCGCTTTTGCCGGCTGAGAAGTGGCATTTAACTGTTGTCGGAAGTTTATCTATGAACAGTAAATATGCGCAGCGGATCGAAACCCTGATTAATCAAAAAAAACTATCCAGCCAAATCAATTTGATTGGATCGAAAAATGGACCGGAATTGACAAGATATTTTTCACGCAGCCAGGTGCTGCTTATGCCATTTTCTCATGAAGGATTTGGTATAGCCTATATAGAGGGGATGGCATTTGGGCTGCCGGCCATCGGTTCTTCTAAAGGTGCGGCAAAGGAGATCATTGAGCACGGACATAACGGATTCCTGATTTCGCCCGAAAATAGAGCTTCTATCTTAAAGTACCTCAGCCAACTGTATGAAGACCGTGATCGCCTGGTGGAAATGAGTTGCGCCGCCTTCGATACATTTGAAGCCCATCCAAAATGGGAGGATACCATGGAGTTAATCCACAATTTTCTGTGCCGGTTGGTCAGCGGCCGGTGCAGGCTGAAATTATAAGTTTTTTTGTACACAAACTATATGCAACCTCCAAAGAAATACAGTTTCATCCGCTATTTATCCTCTAAAAAAAGCGTTGACGATCGTGCGTTGAATCGTCATGTGCTGCAAAAACTAAGAGCGGTAGTACCGGTAGCCAGCGTCGATAATCCATTGCATGTTTTAGAGGTTGGCTGCGGCATCGGGACAATGATTGAACGCATGATAGATTGGGATATACTCACTTATGCCAATTATGTTGCCATCGATGTTGACCCGGGCAACATCATTGAATCCCTGCATCGTTTATCTCGTTGGGTTGAAAAGCGAGATTTTAAATTTAGCAGAAGCAGCGGGCAGAGTACCCTAATAAAAATGGCAGCGGGCAATGTATCGATCACTTTTCATCCGATCGATCTGTACGATTTTTTTGAAAAAAATAAAGATAAACAGAACTGGAATTTATTGATTGCCCATGCGTTTATGGACTTGGTACATATGCCCGCGACCATACCCTGTTTTTGCAAGCGGCTTAAACCCGGCGGATTGTTGTATCTTACGCTCAACTTTGACGGCGTAACATCATTGTTGCCGGTATTACACGATCATCTGGACGAAAAAATTATTACACTATACCATCGGAGCATGGATGAGCGGATCATCAATGGTAAACAAGCCGGCGGCAGTAGGACCGGACGAAAACTTTTTGCTCAACTTCAAAGTGCGGGAGCGAAGATTCTGGCAGCCGGGAGCTCCGATTGGATCGTTTACCCGGCCGAGGGGTGTTACCTGCAGGATGAAGCCTATTTCTTGCACTACATTATTCACACCATTTACGAGGAGCTAAACACCCACCCCTCGCTCGATTCCAAAGGATTTAATGCCTGGATTAACAAGCGCCATGAACAGATCGAACGTGGAGAATTGATTTACATCGCCAAACAGCTTGATTTCCTGGCGCAATTAACAGGTTCATTGTGAAGGAAACAATTGATCCTATGATCACCTTATAAAAAAATAACACACCAAAAACCATGCGAAACCGTAGGAATTCTGCTCAACAAGGCCCATTCACGCTCAAATTGTATTCTTGGAGTTGCTTTAATATATGGATTGATGGGTTCTAAGGGTGGAATTTTTAGGAGGGCAAAAATGGAAAGGGCGGAGTAACATTGAAACGGGTGGCAGTCGAATATTGTGACACCTGGTTAATGGATAAACGACCTGACTATTAATTGTCAAGAACCTCCTTTCTTTAATTTTAAGGTTATTTTTGTTTTGGACCCTGCTTTCGTGGCAACCGATCCTTTGTCATGGCCGAATAGGTCGGCCGCTGCTCGGTTCCACTAGATGATCTCCTCTTTTTCGTTTATCGAGATAATGGCATCGGTGGACGTCTCAATCATTTCCCAATACCGCTCTTCGCTCTCGCGATGGGCATCTTCAGCAATCTTACGCTCGGCAATTTCAGTCTATAGGTTTTCGTTGGTCCGGGTTAGCTCCTCAACCCGCTTTTCTAAATTATCATGGGCTCGTTTCAAGGCGTTGGATGCCTGATCGCGCTCTATGATGTTCCTGCTAGCTTTGAATAAAATGACGATAACCGCCAATAAAAGGATCGCCGCTATCCCAAACAAAAGGCTGTAAGTTTCAATCAATAGACGGTCAAACTTCTTCTTGCTGTCGGTGATGTCATAATAGATCTCAAACGCACCCATAAATGTACTGTTGCGCATGATCGGCACATATGTCTCCACCACATCGGAGGTGACGATCCGGCCTTCGGAAGATCGGGAATCTCTTCGTACGAATTTGGTGAACACATTCCCTTCGGCTACGCGGTTATGAAAATAATCCTTTCTGTTTATTTTTCCGATATCTTTCGCATCGGTCGAAAAGATGGTTTCGCCGGATTTAGAAAAGATTTTGAGCTTCTCCAGTTGAAGGTCCCGCTTCAACATCTCAATTTTGTCGAGCCAGCTTGCTGGTACTGTCTTCTTTTTCAAATCGCCATCTTTGACGATAAGCATAGACACCAGGTGGTTTGCGGTCCGCACCGCTTGATCTTCAGTGCTGGCGGTTAGTTGTTGGGTAAATGCAGGGATAATCCAAAAAGCACTGAAGATGGGAATCGCAATCGCCACTACCAAACTGACGATGAAAACATTTCTCAACATCGGTGTTTTTACAATCTTTTCGGCTGTTGCCAAGCGGGTTGACTCCGACATGGGCGGCTCCTCGTATGATTTATTTAAACCGATTATATCTTATAGGGTCTATTGAAAACATCCAAGAGGAAGTAGAATCTATGAAATCCGAGCGCACATTGCTTGTCCGAACCTACGCAAGTGCGACGCCTCAAAAAATCTGAAACATTGTAATGACAATGTGCAGTCTATCGAATTTGTAATCAAATGTCAACATGTCAGAAAAACGGAAGACTCAAAAATGAAATATTGGGATTGGAGAGATCTTTCTTTGATTTTCGCGGAATGATTCTGGCATTGTTCGCGTTTTGGTGATCAGGAATAGTGCATTTTTATAGACAAAATACTGCGAAACTGAAAAACTGAAATCACGTTACCAACTCCAATATCTAGGGTCTGAAAAGGCACTGGAAGTTTATGTTTTGATGAAGATTATAAAGGGCGGTTTAAAAGTGTGACGGCAAAGCGGCGGTTGAAACATGTGACACCCTAAATTAACCTTCTCCAAAAAACGGTAATATCGGTCAAATAAGATTGCCATATAGGAGGAGGGGAAAGGGTGTTTATAGACATGAAGAAATGGACGCAAATCCGATTAGATGTATTAAGAGACGAAGTCAGCAAGCGTGAGATATTACGGCGTGAAGGTCTCCACTGGGAGACCTTAAAGAAGGATAAATTTTGTTGCACTCGGACTACGCCGTCAAACTACCTGATCGCGCCAAGAATGCCGGTTACTCGGCATCTCCGGCACAAATCCCAGTGAAGGTCTGGGATCAGGTCTTGACGGGCTGTTGCCCAAACCATATGATCACCTCTCACCTAGCTCCAATTTTGGGCAACAGTCAGTTTAGACTTGAACACCACTTTAAGTGATGGGCTTGTATCTGATTCGACCGTGTTTGGCAGGACCATTCCCGAAAATGAGAAAATACTACTTCAGGAGGTCCTAAAGCAGTGCATTTTTTTGGTCTTGGTGAAAAGGTGTGGTGGTTTTCCAGATCTAGAGAGGGCGAACAGAGACCTTCAGAAAAACAGTTCTACAGAACCTACTTATGAAAGGGAATAGGGATGCGCCTTCAGAATAAAATGATCATCGTTTACTTAAGTTTCATGCTGATCTCGGTTATAAACTTTGGAATTTTTCTAACGAACGATCAGTCTGCCGAAGCCACGGCCATCAATGTAGCAGGCCGCCAACGAATGCTCTCGCAGAAAATGATGAAAGAGGCTTTGATATTATCCGGGATCGTTAATGAAACAGAAAGGACAAAAGCCATCGAAAATTTCGTGAAAAGCAGGAACCTTTTCTCCAGATCACTATCTTCGTTGATCAACAGCGGCAAGACTGACTTGGGGCAGGTTCGGGAGGTTCATAGCGAGGAAAGCCGAAAGGCTGGAAAAGAATTAGAGGCATTGTGGTATGTGTTTGATAGCTTATCTGCGGTTTTTAGGAAAGGCCAACCTCCTTCCCAGAAAATTCAAGATACAATCAATAAAATGATGCCTCTCTCCATGGAGATCCTTGCGAGTGCCCATAAATTGACAGTTGCCTTGAATAAGGACTCTCTTGATAAAGCAAGGCGCATCTGGTTTTTTCAGCTTATTGGTAACATCATGATCATCGCACTTATAGTAGTTGCTTTTCTTTTCATAAACGTTCCCATGTTCCGTCGTATCGAAGAAATAAAAGTTTCGGCAGACAAATATGGCAAAGACTTGATTGATACGGTACCTCCGAAAAAAATTTAAGGCAAGGATAGCATAGTGATTTAATCATTCCTCCCGACTTCGGTTCTACCTAATACGACAGGTCTTTGTCCGCCTCAGGCGGATCGCCAGTCCCTGCCGAGAGATGGCCCTTCCCGACATCATCATCTGCAATTCTTTCCCGCCTTGGCGGGAATACGGCTGGACTTTCACCAGCTAGATTGCAGCCTTGTCGGCTGCTCCCACATCCTTTTGTAATTCAGTAAATAGCATCGCTAATCAATTATTTATAAAGCAGCTCCTCGACTCTCGAAAAGTTATTTAATTAATATGGATTGAATACAGCCAGTCGAAAATCAATCTGTGCGAGAATGGGCGTTAATTAGCTCGTTGAAGTAAAGGTTGATTATTTCTGTGGGTCTGGTATATTATTTTGATTTTTGGATTAATGGGAAACCCGGACAGATCCTGATTTATTAAAAAGAAATATTTGCGGCTGTCATTTATGCTTCAGAAAAGTCTTAAAATTAAGCTATTGTTGGTTGTATCAGGACTTGTGATCAGCAGCAACCTGGTCATTTCATTGCTGGTTACCCACAGCTACAGAAAAAACCTTCTAGAATCGTTGACCGCCCAAGCAGAACATTTGGCTCAGATGGTCGGTCTTGAAGTCACGGATAAAATTCTCATCAATGATTTGGTTGCGTTGAAGCCATACAGACAACAGGTGAACCAACTATGGTTTCAGATGACCGCGATTACTTTTGTCGTTCTTTTGCTTGCCTATGCCATCAGCCTTCTTTTTATTAAGCGGATGACCCGACCATTAACAACGCTGGCGGCGGCGGCGGAAAAAATAGATGAAGGGAACCCGGATGAAAGGTTCGGGGCAAAAGGAAACGATGAAGTCAGTAAGTTGGCTTTTTCCTTCAACCGTATGGTCGACCGCATTAAAGAAAATACCCAACGGCTTGAAAAAAAAGCCCAGGAGCTGGATCGCGCGTACCGACAGACCCGCATCTCTTTTACCATTGCCAGAGACATCGGTGCCCTCCCAAACCTGAAAAATGTTTGCGTCTACCTGATAAAAAAGTTCCAGGAGATCGTCACTTGTAACCAGATGTTGGTTCTGGTCTTCGACACACGGAAAGAACTTCTCTTTAGTCAAACAGAAAGGGAGACCAAAATATTTTATAAAGAGACGGTTTCACAGGCTGCTGATTTCCTGAATGGGCTGGACAACATGCAGTTTATCGAAAAAGGTTCAACTGATTTATCGTTCCTTCCCCAAAGCTTTAACTCAACAGAAAAAATGGCTGTCTTTCCGATCCACCATGAAAAACAGCTTTTAGGCGCAATGTTCATTGCCTGTCCCAATAACTGCAATTGCGTCCGCAAGGAGCTAGATGTGATTGACCTGATCATCAATCAGACATCCGGTGTCATCCAGCGCTCCGCCGTGTATGAAGAAGAGATC
>DRHF01000320.1 GCA_011049715.1 Desulfobacterales bacterium | reverse complement strand
CGACAAAGCCGTCAAAATTGCCGTCTTCGGCAAACTTAATGGCTTCTTTAAAAGAAATATCTGTGGGTTCCACACTGGCCTGATCGAACAGGACGGCATCGATCCCATGCTTGCGCAACGATTCGAGTGTGACAGCAACCGGTTCACTCTCGGTTAAATTGGCGTCCGTCACTACCATTACACGATGTGATCCTTGCTCTTCCATGTCCCAGCCAATTTCACGGGTAACGCCGGGACCATACTTGATGCCGGATGTGTCCATTGAAAATGCTGTTTCTAGTTTCATATTCTTTGCCCCCCGTTTACGATTAAATTTTTATTTTGGGCTTTCCGGATAACCAGGTTATGGTATAAGTAACTGCCTAATTTAACGTTACATTTCCATAAAAAGGAGCTTTTGCAGATGCGTACCACAAACTGCCAAAAGTTTAAAGGTGAATCTCAAAATTTTCTGAGTAACGGCATCAATAATATCGAATCAAAGATCGATGCAGCTTTTTTGATAATAAAAAAATTCGGACCTATAACCCAAACAAAGGCAATATTCATGGTGGGTTTCGACCACACCTCAATGGGTATCACTCCGCGGCGATTCACGTTGGGTTGAGGGACGGAACCCAATGCCGCCGTGGCGGGATTAAACGGTCTCAAGTCAACCTACGACGGGTCCGATCGGCAATGTCAGTTAAAAGTAGCCTTTTTTTGATTTTAGTTACGTAAAATTTTTATTGACAAAATAAAATTATCCTTCTTATATGAATTTGGAAGTATTCAGATTTCTAGAAATTCGTAAAGAATTATCTGGTAGTGATTTTGCTGACTGAAATAAATATGAAGAAAGCCAGAGACTGCTGTATCAATTTCCTTTTCCTTCATTAAAAAAGAAATTTCCAAGTGTTTAATCTAAAACCTGATGAGTAATTCTCCGATAGGGATACTTCCAAAGAAAGGAGGTGGTAGGAAAGTCGGCTGAGGGTAAAGGAACCATGGTTTTAAACCTAAAAAATGGAGGCTTTAAAATGAAAAAGAGAGTCTTGGTAACTATTGTAGGCGCCATATTGGTCGCCAGTTTCCTTATTATCGGCCTAGCAGCACCGGTTCAGGCCATAACCAAGTGGAAGTATCAGAGCATGTGGGTTCCCTCCATTACCCTTTGGAGGGGTGACAAATACTTTGGAGATCTGATGAATGTTTTGGCCGCTGGGGAGCTTGAAATTAAGTACTATGAAGGTGGCACATTGGTAAAGACATCCAACCAGATATTCGACGCTGTCGTCGCCGGGAGTCTCCAAATGGCTACCGACTGGCCAAGTTACTGGGAGGGTAAGAACACAGCCTTCAGTCTCATCACCTCGACCCCTTTGTGGCTTACCCCCAGCGATTATATGCTCTGGTTTTGGCAGGCAGGGGGCCTGGAACTGGCTCAGGAGCTCTATGCTAAATTTAACCTGGTCTGGTTCCCCCACTCTGTGACGGCTCCGGAGTCCGGCCAGCGCTCGAACACGGCAGTTTATACAGGTGATGACTTTAAGGGTGTGAAGATGAGGCAGTGTGGCCGTGTCCAGGCAAAAATCCTTAAAGATATTGGTGGTGCGCCAATTTTTATGCCTGGTGCGGAGGTATACCTGGCGCTTTCGAGGGGAACCATCGATGCTGGTGAGTTCTCCGTGCCGGAGGTTGACTGGGCAATGGGCTTTCAGGAGGTAACAAAATTCTGGGTTCTTCCAGGATGGCATCAGCCAGGTCCGGTCTCCGGGGTTATGATCAATAAGAAGGCCTTTAATAAACTACCAGACAGGATTAAGTTCATGTTCAAGGAAGCCGCTATGTCTACGATGATGTGGACCTGGACGTACTTTGAATACAGCTCCGGTGAGTACACAAGAAAATTTAAAGATAAGGGTATTACCCTGACCCATTTGGACGACGCTACCCTTGATAAGATGCACGCCTTCGCCTACAAATATCTGATTGCAGACGCCGAGAAAAATCCTGACCATGCAAAAATTGCTTTCTCTCAGGTAAAGTACTTTAAGGATATTGAGGAGTGGAGGAAGATGCAATCGCCATTCACGTGGGGCCGCACGCCTCCTAAGATCGACGAACTTTACTCGAAACTGGAGGCCATTGCCAAAAAACATGGGGTTTATGATTCTGTGATCGCACTTGAAAGGGCTGTTCGGAAGCGGATGGAAAAGCAGGAGTTTTGGAAGGTTGGTACCAAGTACGTCCAAAACCCCATTTCAGACTAATGACGTATCGGTTTGAAAGAAATAGACCTTTCCATCAAATGCCGTTAATTTTCAAAGAAACTCTCAGAAGGCTGCTATGCCTTCTGGGAGTTTTTCGAGGCGGAGGTCAATTTTGAGAAACATTAGCGCAATCGTCAAGATCCTTGATGCCATCTCCGAATGGTCCGGGAAGGTTTTCAGCTGGTTCATTGTCACTGTTATCGCCTTGTCGCTCTATGAGGTATTCACGCGAAGGTTGTTGGGCAAACCCACCATATGGACTCATGAGATAATAGCCTATTGTTTTGCCGGGGCAGTATTGCTCACAATAGGTTATACGCTGAAACACAAAGCGCATGCCAATGTGGATATCCTTTACGATTATCTGCCTCCGCGGGTGCAGGCGATTTTTGACCTTGTTGCCTACACCTTCTTTCTGGGAATCTTTGTTGTATTCTTATTGTATTTTGGAATAAAATTTGCCGCCACTTCCTGGTCCATCATGGAAAGAACTCCGAGCGCCTTTAATTTCTATATCTTTCCCGCGAAAACCATGCTTCCGGTTGGCGTGTTCTTGCTGGCCCTTCAAATGATATCAGATGTCATCAAGAGGATAGTTTTTTTGGTTAAAGGGGAGAGTTTATGATCGAAATCCCCCCCGTGCTTGCTACAACCTTAATGTTTGGTGCTATTCTCGTGGGGCTTTCAATGGGTCATCCTGTTGCCTTTGTGCTGGCCGGTGTGGCGACGCTATTTGGTTTCCTCGGGTGGGGCACTGATGCCTTGTATATCTTTACAGGCAGAGTCTTCGATGCCTCCACCAATCATATTCTTATCGCTATTGCCAACTTTATTCTCATGGCATCCTTTTTGGGGAAGTCCGGGATTACCGATCGGATATTTCGCTCCATGATGTATCTGTTTGGGCCGATGAATGGCGCTATAGCATTGGCCTCCATCGTCTGGTGCGCGCTCGAGGCAGCCTGCACAGGTGTCATAGGAGCAAGTGTGGTCAGCATGACGATTCTGGCCATGCCTGTTATGCTGAAGTATCACTATGACAAGCACCTCGCTTGTGGATGCATTGCTGCCGGAGGGTCGCTCAGTATCCTTATCCCACCGAGCATCATGCTGGTGATGATGGCAGATCAATCCGGAATATCGGTTGGAAAGCTGTTTGCAGCCGGCGTTGGACCCGGTCTTGTCTTGTCAATATTATTCTTCCTGTATATCGTCCTTGTAACGACCTTAAATCCGCAAAAGGGCCCCGCACTGCCCCTTGAGGAAAGGACGGCTCTTTCACCCTGGCAAAAGGGCAAATATATCCTTGTAAACCTGGTTCCGGCAGCCATCCTTATCATCGGGGTTCTGGGTTCAATCTGGACGGGGGTAGCCACCCCAACGGAGGCATCCGGGGTGGGCGCCTTTATTGCCTTTATTTTTATGATCATATATGAGGGGTTCGACCGCAAGACGTTCCTGGACTGTGTCTGGTCTGCGGCAAGAACCAATTGTATGGTCATGGCAATCATAATCGGGGCTTCGGTTTTTACAGCCGTGTTCCTCGGCTTGGGTGGCGGGGATGTGGTAAGGGATAGCATATATATGTTTGCCTTCTTGGGAAAGTGGGGCATGTTGGGGATCATGATGTTGTTGGTCTTCATTATGGGCTTTGTCATTGACTGGATCGCTATTGTCTATATCACCTTCCCGATCTTCCTGCCTATCGCTGCGGAGTTGGGCTTTGATCCCATTTGGTTTATCATCATGATTGCCGTCAACTTGCAGGTGTCTTTCTTATCACCACCAGTTGGCTATGCCTTGTTCTATATGAAGAGCACTGTTCCGCCAGAAATAACATTAATAGATATTTACAAGGGTGTTGTTCCCTTTATTTTGATTCAATTAATAGGCCTTATTTTGCTTTGGCTTTTTCCCCCGCTGGCAACGTACTTACCTTACATCCTCATAAAATAGGGATAACAACAAGCGTAAACAAATCATAGCGATCCTCTGATGAAAGCGGATGCTCTAACCGGAAGAAAACAACTGGCGGTTTTTCTGAGCGCTATTTTCCTCATCTCAATTTGCGTGATAGCCTTTGAGATAACCCTTTCCCGACTCCTCTCGGTATTGCTTTCTTATCACTACGTGTTCGTCGTTCTTGCTTTGGCTCTCTTGGGCCTTGGTGCGGGGGGAATGTTTGTTCACTTTTTCAGGCCACAGATACCGATTGAGGAAAAGAGATTCCTCATTTTAACCTTTGTTTCCTCTCTGTTTGCGTTGGCCATTCCGTTTTCTGTTATTTTTATCATTCAGGTAGAAAATATCGATGACATCCAGATGACCATGCTAATCTATGGTTCCCTCTTGCTTATCCCCTTTTTTCTGGCCGGTGTGCTTTTGGCAGAAATCTATCGGATGTTTCCGGCGCTAAGCGCCCGGATCTATGGTGCGGATTTGATTGGAGCGGCTGCCGGCTCTTTGATTGCCATTCCATTTCTAAATATCTTCGGTGGCATCAGCACGAATCTCGTGCTTGGAGTCATGGCTTCACTGGCAGCAATCCTCTTTGCTACGGGAGGAACAAAAAAGAACAATAAGGGGCTGATCATTCCCGTTGTCAGCTTATCGATTTTATCTGTTTTATTTGCACTGAACCTGGTTGGAGGTCTTAGACTGGATATACCTATTGGCGCAAACCCGACTAAGGAGATTTACGATGCGCTTTCTTCTTTCAAGGGGAAAATTGTCGAGACAAAGTGGAGTCCTTTTGGTCGTACTGATTTAGTGGAGTTTAGTAATTATCCCGATCATATGGACATCTACATAGACGGAACCGCCGGATCACCCATGTACAGGTTCAATGGGAATGTCAATGATCCGGGGGCCGCAATCAATAATTTAAAAAGTGACTTTCCGGGTTATTTCCCTTTTCTTCACCTGCAGGAAGAAGAAAAAAATAATGCCTTGATCATAGGACCGGGTGGGGGAAGAGATATACTGCTAGTACTGATGGGTGGGGTTGAAAAGGTAACGGCTGTGGAGATAAATAGGGATCTAGTCGATATGGTACGCAGTTATTCGTGGTTTAATGGCGGTATCTACACAGATTTTAACAATGTAGAAATTGTTGTTGACGAGGGGAGGAGTTTTCTAAGACGTCAAGAGGAGAAATATGACATTATTATGTTAAGCCTGCCGGTCACCAACAGCAGCCGAAGTCTGGAAGGATATGCCTTAACAGAGAATTTCATATTCACTACGGATTCAATTAACGATTACTTAAATCATCTGACTGATGAGGGTCGTCTGGTGGTGGTTGGACACAACGATGCAGAGATATTGCGGCTGCTTTCCACCTCCCTTGCCGCTTTGCACAAAAAAGGCGTCAGCATTGGATCAGGAATGAACCGGATTTACCTTGTGGGCTCGGATGATTATCTGGTGTTTGTGTTAAAAAAAACTCCCTTTGAGCCAATGAGAATTCCTCCCATGTATCAGGCTATGCATCAGCTTGATTTGGAATCAAGCTTGTCTTACTTTCCTTATATCAGACAAGCGGGTGCTATTAACCCGGCCCTTATGGCTCTTGCCGGTGGGATGATAGTCTTTGAGGACTTCGTAAAAATGGTCGAAGAGCGGGGTTATGATATCAGCCCGGTCACAGACGATAGTCCATTTTTCTATAAATTTGACGTAGGGATTCCTAAGCCTGTATCTCTGGTTTTTTGGTCGTCGGTTATCCTGTTGGTGATCATCATATTGATTCCTTCATTGTATTGGAAGAGAAGGGCAACTCAGAGAGAAGCGTCTTTAAAGAATACGGGGTTGTCGGATAAGGGCGTCTTGAGATCCGCTATGTTGTTTTCGATGCTGGGTATGGGATTCATGCTGATTGAGATTTCCTTAATCCAGAGATTCGTCCTCTTTCTCGGACATCCGGTCTTATCTCTGGCAGTGTTGCTATGTTCTCTTTTGGGCGGTGCGGGCATGGGGAGCCTATGTAGCGGCCGGTTTGCCCCTGATAAGACAGACCGAGGAATAGCAGTGTCCTCCCTATTCATCGCTGTTATGGTCATTGGTTATGCTTTTTTACTTCCCATCGTCTTCAATCAACTGTTAGGGCTTGATCTTGTCATTCGTGTATTCGCTTCGGTTTTCTTACTGATTCCCATCGGTTTTCTAATAGGGATTCCTTTTCCCTTGGGCATAAGGAGGTTAAAGGCGCGCAGTCTGGAAAACCATATCCCTTGGATGTGGGGAATTAATGGGGTAAGCTCTGTTTTGGGCTCGGTGATGACAATCGTTATTGCCATCAGTTTTGGATTTACTGAGGCACTTTTAGTAAGTGCCGGATGTTATCTCATAATCTTTCTGATGTTTATAAAATCGGCAAGTCATCTCAACTGTGGTTGATAAGCCTCCTTCCCTCGGTAACTTGCGTGCAGTCAAGAGTGCAAAACTTGAGTACATATTGGGGTTGATCAGGTGTTTGTAACTTCCTGTTTTCGCAGAATTTTGTCTATTAGTCCTCTCATGCGACAGCCTTGATTGAGTGCACAATGTCAAAAGAATATTGCAGACACTCTAATATTGATGATTGGCTATTGAATTAAAAACAAGGGAATCCTAAATGGATGATAAGAGAAGCGGCAACGAAAGACATCCTGGTAAAGATCGAAAAAAAGAAGGGCTTCCTCATTTAATGACCCTGAAATAAAAGCCTGAAATTAAGAGGAAGTGGTACAGACAGAAGAAAAATAGGCATACCTTAAATCTCTATTCAATCTCATCTTTATATTTTCGATACAATCCCCGAAATTGATTATACGTCAGCCCCAAAGACCGGGCCGCCTTTTTTTGATTATATTTAGCCGTGTTGAGCGCTCTTCGCAAAAGAAAAACCGACAACGATTTAACGGCATCATTAAAGGACATATCCAGAAGGTCATCGATTAAATGGTTTTTAATTTCTTTCGGTCTCCCTGGCGGTTCATCGATGCGATTTTCTGTGATCCGGGTGTTAAAGGGATCAAAGGTGATATCTGTAATATCGGCCGAATCTGACCTGTATACCGCCCGTTCCACCACATTTTTCAATTCCCGCACATTTCCGGGCCAGGGGTGACCCTCAAGGGCTTTCATGGCCTCATCGCTAAAAACCGGAATATCTTCGCGTCCCAATTCAAATGCCATCCGGGCTGCAAAGTGGTTGGTCAGCAAGGGGATATCTCCATGACGCTCTCTGAGGGAGGGTAAAAACAGAACGTCAAAGCTGAGACGATCGAGCAAATCCTGTTTGAATCGACCGCTCCTGACCATGGCCGACAAATCAGCGTTGGTAGCGGCGATAATCCGCACGTCCACTTCGATACGCTCAGGGCTCCCAACCGGTTCGAATGTTCCGTATTCCACCACGCGAAGAATCTTTTCCTGGACTTCCATCGGTGTATTCCCGATTTCATCCAGGAAAAGAGTCCCCTTGTTGGCGGACTCGAACCTTCCTGCTCGACGACGGTCTGCGCCGGTAAACGCCCCTTTTTCATATCCGAACAATTCCGATTCGATAAGAGAGAGGCTGAGGGCTGAACAGTTCAGGGCCACAAACGGCTCTTGCCACCGCGGTGATAAAAAATGGAGTCTGGTGGCGGCAAGCTCTTTACCGGTTCCCCTTTCACCCAGTACCAAAACCGGTCGGTTAATCGGTGCCACCTTGGAAAGGCGTTCTTGAAATTCCAGGAACTTTTCAGACTGGCCCAACGCTTCCCCTTTGGCCGAAATAGTATTTGGTGAAGCTGTATGGTTGAAGAGTTGATTCGATTTATTCATGGTAATAATTATTATTATATATTCTTTTTTACCAATTTTTATGTTTTATTACCATTATTCGTTTTTGATTGTCAAGCACAAAACTTGTTGTATTTTTTGACTTTTTTTAAAAAACAGCATAGTGGCACACTTTATGCTTAATAGATGATCAAAAAAATGGAGGTGATCATATGGGAATTTTTACACGTTTTAGGGATATCATTAATTCAAATCTAAATGCAATGCTCGACAAGGCTGAGGATCCGGAAAAACTCATTAAACTTATGATACATGAAATTGAGGATACGTTGGTTGAGCTCAAAGCGTCATGTGCCGGCGTTATGGCGAACCACAGAAAGATTCAACGTCAGCTGGAAGCGGTTCAGTCGCGCGCCGAATATTGGAGTAAAAATGCAGAACTCGCCGTCAGAAAAAGCCGCGATGACTTGGCACGTGGGGCCCTGGCTGAAAAGCGCCGGTGTGCGGGGAAAATAGAAAGCCTCGAGGAGGAACTCGGGGAATTTAACAATCTAATTGAGCAGTACCAAAAGGATATCCAACAACTTGAGGATCGGCTCCACTCAACGCGGGAAAAACAACGGATGCTGGTACAAAGACATATTCGCGCACGGAGAAAAAAACGCGCCAGGGAGGAAATCCGACGCTCGGATGGCTTTGAAGCAATTGCTAAGTTCGAGCAACTTGAGAACCGAATTGAGCGGATGGAAGCCGAGGCCGATTTGGTAAATTTGGGACATAAGCCGGTTTTAAATGAAGAATTCGACAATCTTTCACTTACGGAAGCAATTGAGGAAGAATTGGAGAATCTTAAGTCAACGCTTGAAAAAAAGACCGGTTCAGCATAGTTAGTGCCCAGCCGCGACTTTAAAATAAATAATTCCGAGCGCTGAAATCGGTGTGTTGTGGCAAAATATTTCTGAATCCTAAGGGCGAAACCGATGACAGCCAGGTTCACCCGGACTAGGGTTTAAAAAAAATCTAACGGAGTTATTGAAAATGCATGGAGCTTTGATTCTGACCATTATTTTCGGTGGAAGCATTCTGGTTTTAACAATCATCGGCAGCACGATTCTCATTGCCATAAAAATTATCAAAGGGGGAATATCCCATGCCGGGCAAAAATTGCAATCCGAGGAGGCCCGCATGATTCAGGAAATCTATAAAGGTCTTTCTCTTATGGAAGAACGGATAGAGGCGTTGGAAACCCTCATAGTGGACCATGACAGAAAGGATCGAGTATGAGAAGAAGATTTAAAAACATTTTACGCCATGGCGTGTATCGCTCCCGGAATGGTGTCATATTGGGGGTATGTCGCGGGTTTGCCGAATATTTTGACTTTTCTGTTTTCTGGGTCAGGGCCGTCACTCTTTTGATTTTCCTCTTTAGCGGATTTTGGCCTGTTGCGGTACTCTATTTTGTTGCAGCCTTAGTGATGAAGCCCGAGCCGGTTATACCCATTGATACCAGTGAGGAGCAGGAGTTTTATGACAGCTATGTTCATTCCCGCAAAGGAGCGGCAGATCGATTAAAACGGCGCTATCGGAATCTGGAAACGCGAATTCAGCGACTTGAAGAAACGGTAACCACGCGGGAATTTGACTGGGAGCACCGAATAAATACTTAGTGTCATGTTTTTGTAAATTCTTCAACCGCCCTATTCATGAGGTGGGTGATCGGCATTTTTTGTGGACAGAGGTTCTCTGCTTTTGAATAATTGACGCCTGTTAATTGTGTTCGGGTAATGTTCGGTATTTTGTTAAAAAGTCCGATGGCCCGTGCATGGTCCTCATATCCGTCGTAATACATGAGGCAGCGCATGATAT
>DRHF01000319.1 GCA_011049715.1 Desulfobacterales bacterium | reverse complement strand
GCGAACAGCCGAAATTATTGCAGATGAGACACCCTTTGTTTCCATATGTGACAAAATATAATATATTTGTCACATAATGTCAAGTTAAAAATACTAATTCCCTATTTTACATGCAATTTATCACGTAATATGAGGCGTACACCCTAATCGCCGCTCACGCACTTTCGATCGACTGTACTCTGGTCACCAACAACGAAAAAGAGTTTATTCGAATACCGAACTTAAAAATCGATAATTGGGCAAAGTAACAATACGCTTCTTCCGTCATCGCATCCCATTTTCAGAGTAGAACGCCCCGGACTTCCGGGACATCCATAAACGAGTAAATAATTTTCTGAAATCTCTTCAACGAGCGGAGTTCGTGGTGTTTTTGGGGAAGTCCATTTGAATATTGATTGATAACCGCTTGGGATGAAGATAATAGGGTGGGGTCCCTGTGAAATACGCCCGCCCGACTCGCCTGAGCGAGAGCGATGGCGGACAGGCTTCGCTTTTTGTTGGAAACCTCAGATAAACAGAAGAAATCAACTCCCGTTTCTTTAACAAGGCGAGAATTTCACCCCAGTACCATCTTCCGGAGCTACCGGGCACCGCGTTGCGGCATCTTCGACAGGCGGGACAGGCGGGATAAATCTTGAAACTTGGCAGAATTTTGGGAAAGGGGAAACCAAACCTCGTTTTTTACATAAACGGCGTCAATTTTTAATCACTGGAGATGGTGCATATGCCCAAAAAAATTGTCTGTTATTGTCAGGATCTGACAGAAATGGATTTGATACGTGCAATCGAAGAAGGGTATGATCATATTGAAACCCTCAAGCGGTTTACCGGTGCATTTATGGGGCCCTGCCAGGGTAAAATGTGTGCTGCCAACGTGTTGAAATTGTATGCCAATACGACCGGTCAAAACATTAAAGAACTCAGAGTGCCGACCATGCGACCACCGGTGGAGCCAATACCGTTGGGGTGGCTGGCAACCGAATTTGACGAAAATCAGGATGCGTAATCATTATGATGTGGTGATTGTCGGGGGTGGGGTCCAGGGGTTGTCCCTGGCCTACAACCTTGCCCGCAGCGGTTTACTCCGCGTGGCGGTTCTTGAAAAAAGCTATATCGGCAGTGGTGCCAGCGGCCGAAACGGCGAAATGATCCGCTCCGCGTTTGCATCTTTGGAATGGATTCGTCTTTTTGACCACAGCATACAGATCTGGGAAACGCTTTCGGATGAATTGGATTTCAATGTCATGTTCACGCGTTGCGGCTACCTGGTTCTGGCCACCAAAGCCGATGAAATGAAAGCCTACGGGACCTACGCAAAACTGCAGGAGGAATTTGGTCTTAAAACGTTTTTGCTCGATCGCGATGAAGTCGTCAAGAGAATTCCTGCCCTCAATCCGGAAATGGTGGCCGGCGGGATTTATCAACCCGACGGTGGTTTTGCCAGGCATGATGCCGTGGTGTGGGCCTATGCCCGGGCTGCTCGCCGACTGAGCGTAGAAATTTTCCCCCATACCGAGGTCATTGGTATAAGGGTCAAATCAGGGAGCATTACAGGCGTGAATACAACCAAGGGAGACATCGAAACCCAAACGGTGGTGAATGCCGCAGGGGCACACGCCGGATGGGTGGCTCAAATGGCAGGACTGACTTTACCGACCCAAACCTGCCGGTTGGAAATGCTCGCGACGGAACCTCTCAAACCCTTTCTGTCTATGGCGCTGGCATCACCTTATTCCTTGAGCTATATGCATCAGTCGACACGGGGTGAATTTATCGGAGGGGCCGAAATTGAGAACCTTCCCGCTTCCAACAGTTTGAGGAGTAGCCGCAGAGCAGTTCAGGACATGGCACAAAAATTTACGCTCCTTTTCCCAGGGCTTTGTGGCGCCAGGCTGATGCGCCAGTGGGCCGGTGTTGTGGGTATGGCCGCCGATATGAGCCCCTTGCTGGGTCCTGTGGATGGAGTTGAGGGTTTTATTCTTGACTGCGGCTGGGTGTATGGCTTCATGGGCGCACCTGCGGGTGGAAAATTAATGGCCGAATTGATCCTCACCGGGGAGACCCCGAAGCACATTCGACCTTTTAATCTGAACAGATTCAAGACAGGCAAACTGATTGTGGATCCATCATTGACTGTTTCGACCGGAAGCATAGAGAAGAATGAGAAAAATAGAAGATAAATTTCGTATAAAAGATCATCCGATCCTTACCATTGAAAGGAGGCTTGGGGTAGAATTTCTTTTTGACGGCAAGCTTATCAAGGCGTATGAGGGAGAAACCATTGCCGCTGCTTTATTTGCCGCCGGTATACGGATTTTCAGTCGAAGTTTCAAATATCACCGGCCCAGGGGTTTATTTTGTATGTCCGGACACTGCTCGAACTGTCTGATGCGGGTGGACGGCATCCCAAACGTGCGCACCTGCATGGAGCAGGTGCGTTCTGGCATGCGTGTTGAATCTCGAATGGCAAAGACAATGAGGAAGGTAAGGATTAAATCGTTCTGCGGAATTTAGTAGAATATAATTCTGTTTTATAAGGGTAATAGAGGGGATCTTTTCTGCATATTAACACTGATAGCTGTCCAGTGTTGTGTCCACAAGCTGGGTTCATTTGCAAGCTCAATAACTCGTTGTACGCTTACGGGGTTAATAAGAAGCATAGATCATTGACAGAGACTTGAGAGCACAAATGAAGGAGAAAAAAATGCTTTCCAATAAACATCCGAATTTAGGAACCCTGTCTGTTTGGGCAGGCGAAGAGGAATATCTGATGCAGAACGCGACTCAGGTGCCGGTGGTTCACAGCGTCTCCTTTGGATACAAGAATGTCGATGAGTGGTTGCAGGTGGCGCTGGGTCAGAAATCGGGACATATCTATGGACGCAATACCAACCCTACTGTGCATGTTTTTGAAGAGAAAGTCAGACAGCTTGAAGGTGCCGAAGCTGCCACCAGCGCAGCGACCGGTATGGGCATCATTAGCAGTACCTTGTTCACCCTGTTGTCCCCAGGCGACCGGGTCGTTTCGGTGAAAGATACCTATGGTGGCACCAACAAGCTCTTCATTGAGTTTCTACCCCGTTTTCAGATTGAAGTAACTCTATGCGATACCATCGACCATGAAGCGATTGAGGCAGAGGTGGCTAAAGGCTGCCAGGTGCTATATTTGGAGAGTCCGACCAATCCTACGGTCAAAGTGATAGATATAGCTCGACTGGCCGAAGCAGGGCATGAAGCTGGCGCTATCGTCATTGTCGATAACACTTTTGCTACTCCTATTAACCAAAACCCGTTACATCTGGGGACCGATCTAGTTTTGCATAGTGCCACCAAGTTTTTGGGTGGTCATGCTGATGCGTTGGGTGGCGTGATTTGTGGCAAAAAAGAGCTGGTTGACCAGATTTACCATTTTCGTGAAATCAACGGAGCGACACTGCATCCAATGGCCGCTTATCTGCTGCTACGCGGTATGAAAACATTGCATCTGCGTATTCGCCAGCAAAACGAGAGTGCCCTTAAGATTGCTCGATTTTTGTCATCACACCCGGTAGTTGAACGAGTCTTTTATCCCGGCTTGGAATCGCATAAGGGACACGAGATTGCCCGCAGGCAGATGCGTGGTTTTGGCGGGGTGCTTAGTTTTGAATTGAAGGAGAATACCTTTGAGGCAGTACGGCGATTTCTGCCACGTCTGCGCTATGCTCACGCGGCCGCCAATCTAGGGGCGGTAGAGACCATTGCCGGGCCACCGGCTACTACCAGCCATGTAGAGTGTACCGCTGAGGAACGCGCGGCGATGGGTATACCGGAGAGTTTGATTCGTTACTCCGTCGGTGTTGAGGATACTGAAGATCTGATAGCTGATTTAGAACAAGCTCTGAACGCAATTGTTTTGTAATGCTTCATGCAAATAAAAGAATGGGGGACGGTCATAAGAACATAAGCAAGCTGACATGGTGAAGGTGATGTGGTAGGAAATACACATGCCGAGATTAGCCCGATTGGACGCTTCTGGTGTGCTCCACTACGTTATTATCCGCGGTATGGAACGGCGAAATATTTTCGAAGATAATAAGGATCGCGATAATCTATTTAAGCGCCGTGGGGAATTATTGCCTGCCACGCAAACTTCATGCTATTAAATGCGGCGGGCACGCTGTGTTGATGGAGAAGAGGGCCTGCGAATGGATGGATACGGAATATGTTCTTTCATATTTTGGTAAGACACTTAACAAGGCGAGGCGTCAGTATAATTCATATTTTCCAGGAGCAGGCAGAAGGATTGCTAGTCAGGAGGAATCAGAGCGGAAAGTTTGAAAGAGGACGCGTTGTTTATACAGTGAAAAGGTTCAATCAATGAGATGGTTATTCATGGCATAGCGGGTCAGTTCTTCGTTGTTTTTCAGTTTCATCTTTTCTATAAGGCGTGATCGATAGGTACTCACGGTCTTGGGGCTAAGATGAAGTTCCTCGCCAATGTCCTTTAGGACCTTGCCCTTGGCGATCATACACATGACCTGAAATTCACGGCTCGACAGGCCCTCGTGAGGGAGACGTCCAGTTTCCAGATCAAGCGCCAGTTTTTCGGCGAGAGAGGAACTGATATACTTGCTGCCATCATAGGCCTTGCGTATGGCCGCTATCAGTTCATCCGGGGCCCTGTCCTTGGTCAGATATCCGGATGCACCCGC
The DNA here is from genome assembly GCA_011049715.1 of Desulfobacterales bacterium. Lineage (GTDB taxonomy): Bacteria > Desulfobacterota > Desulfobacteria > Desulfobacterales > UBA2156 > UBA2156. The sequence continues at coordinate 51 of DRHF01000319.1, read as the reverse complement.
TTTTAGTGCCCTGACCGCATATTGTTCCTCCGGATGTATGCTCAACATCAG
>DRHF01000318.1 GCA_011049715.1 Desulfobacterales bacterium | reverse complement strand
GGTCTGAAAATATAATAACCGGGTCATTCGTCCTAAAACGCTTGAAAACAAGGCCTCGGAAGGTTCCGGCTAAACGCCCGCTAAGACCTTCAAACAGTGATCCGACCGCCGATTAAAAACCCTGCCCGCCTTTGCAGATAAATCCATAGGTAAATGGCAACGGATGTCTAAATAATAACGCACTTATTAGTAACTGATTGATAATTCGGTCGAGAAAACAATATACTCAAATTGCGCATACAATGGGATATGGTACCGCATCTGGTGTGGGGCAACAAATTTTTTGGAAAAACAATGAGGCAATCAGTCGGTAATAGACAAAGAAAACGGAAAAAAAGGATGAAATGGATCGAGGCGAAAGTGATATTTGGTTTTCACGACAATCAGTTTGCCACGGATCTTATTGCAAATATATTTTATGACTTGGAACTATCGGGTGTTGTTCTCGAAGATCCGGCAGTTGCATTGACGAATAAAGAGACCGGTGAAACCGACAACAGCCCCGATCATTATGCAGTAATCGGTTATATCCCTAAAAACAGGAAAGCAAAAAAAAAGCTAGGGATTCTGGAAGAAAAATTGATACGGTTGAAAAAGATAAACCGGATTCAATCCAAGATTGTCTATCGGGAAATTGATGAGGAGGACTGGGCTGAATCCTGGAAAACCTACTTCTGGCCGGAGAAGATCGGCGAGAGAGTGGTGATAAAGCCGACATGGAGAAAATATATTGCCGATCCAGGGGATATTATAATCGAAATTGATCCTGGAATGGCCTTTGGTACGGGCAACCATCCAACAACCGCCATGAGCATCATCATGATCGAAAATTACCTGAAAGAGGGGGCTTCTTTTCTGGATATGGGAACCGGGTCCGGCATTCTGATGGTAACGGCAGCCAAACTGGGGGCTCGATACGGCCTGGGCATCGATAAAGACGAAGATGCCACGAACGTGGCGCGGGAAAATTTATTGCTCAACAATATTCAGACCGATCATTTCAGGGTGAAAACCGGCAAATTATTCGATGGGGTGGAAGAAAAGTTTGATCTTGTTGTTGCCAACATATCAACAGATATTGTTGTTATTCTGCTCGAAGGCGTACGGGAGGTATTGGCGGGCGGCGGCACATTTATCTGCTCCGGGATAATCGAAGAAAATCACCATCGGGTAATGGAAAAGATGGACGCTGTCGGGTTGGAAATCCTTGAAACACGGATAAAGGAAGGGTGGGTAACAATTGCCGGTAGAAAAAGCAGTTGAAATTGGGATTAAAAAAGCAAGCGAATGCCCCGGAAGTGTTCTGCAGAATTAAAGATCGATTCCATAGCCATGTTGGCCTGATTTAGAGCCTCGTTTTGCCTAATTATTGTTTCAAGTAAAAAGTCATTTTTCATTTCAACCACAAAATAGCCTTTTGGAGGGAGGTCGTCGGACAGGAATAAATTTTAACTTCTTGGGCGGTGATGATTTTTGGCATAGGCATGTGTTATAAGTATATGTTTTTTATATAAATATATCAAAATCTCTATTCCATTTAATTCTCATTTCGTCCAATTTCTTGCAGGGCTTTTTCATAAGCCACCTTATGTTTAAATCCTTCTGCCTTATGTTTCTTATTGCAGGTTGCCAGACAGCACCCCAAAAAAGGACATCTTATGAGAACTGGCAGTCGAAAGTAACAGGCATCTATAAAGGGATTATTTTCAGTGACGAAATCGAAAGCCCAGGAATAACAAAAATCTATAAGGATGCAAATGGGAATTTCAAAGGCGACTATGAATTCATCGATAAAGAAGCCAAAATAGCTGGCACGCTATACGATTTTCAGGTCATCTCCCCTCTTCAACTTAAATGCAGATGGAGAGACAAGTACGGGACTGGCGATCTTTCGATGTCATTTAATAATAGCGTAACAAAATTCAATGGTAGTTGGAATGCTGATGGAAAAGAAAAAAAGTATCCATGGAATGGTACCAAATAATTGGGCTAACAAGGCTAATTCGCCCAAAAAGCCGCGAGGCTGATTAGCAGCGTTATTTTACCATACAGCAGGTTTGTGGATTGTTGTACCAGGGATGGGATCAGGCAATTGAGATGCGGCTAAAACGCCTTTTCTGACTCGTTTAGTGAAATCTGAGTATTTTAGTAGCTCTCTTGAAGGGTGTGTTTTTCCTGGAGTGATTAGCCCTATTTTCTTTTTATGCTGTTCTTTTACGAGCCTAAGTGATTCTGATAGATCGCTATCATTGGATACAATTACGGCACAATCATGAAGATCAAGCCAAGCATCATTTAATAGTTGCACTGCAAGATTAACATCAGACCCTTTCTCCTCGGTTTTGATGACATTTACAAACTTAATATTTTTTCCGAAAAGGCTTTTATCGATTGGATAAGCAAGAGGTTTAAAAACATTGTGACTTAGAAACTTGCCGTAATAAACTGAAAATTCAGGAATATATTTTCTAAGCGCTCTTATATACGTTTTTTGCCTTACTGGTTGGTCGGGGTCAATTTTACCAGTGACTATCGCTGTGAAATATTTGATGGAAATGATTTGGTGAGATGGGTCGAGTAAATACTCAAAGAGTTTTTTAAAATCCAGCCATTTATATGGCGTATCTTTTACAGCTCCATAATAAAAATTGAACCCATCAATATAAATGCAAGTTCGCATACTTATACACTATAAAAAAGCAGGGGCCACCGAAGCGGCCCCGCACCCTGGGTCGAAACCTCAGGGGAAGTTTATCGTTAAGCCAATTATTAATTACAATTCACCAATATGTCAAGAGAAAATAACCATGGCATGAATGCTGACTGGAATTTCGCTACGCTTCATCCCAGCAGGTTATGCCCACGTTACAGATATTCCATACAAAACGGTAAATATCAGTTCTGAAAATTCCTGAGATACTTGATTTTTATCTCAGGTTGATATGGTGAATTTTATCGCATGGATTTGCCCTTTTTATTTGCCAAAGCCCACATTTTTCGGGACTCCGATTTGACAGCAACCGAAAAAATGAGATGGGCTGCATATATCCATTTGATATATGCAATAATTTCATTGATTTCGATAACTTTGATTATCTCATAGTATCTGCAATCGACTGATGCTTGGTTTTCTGCAAAGACAACCAAATGTAAACACCCCTTCAATGCATAAATAAATTTGTATCAAATTGTTCTTACTTTGATTATCCTTGACCTCCTAGGCCCATTTGGCTATTAATTATTTTCACAACACACCATAATTGCTCACATTTTCGTTCTGAAACCTCAAAAAAGGGGGATTTTCTATGCCTCAAGAAGGTTTTAAACGTAAACTCACCGCTATTCTAAGCGCCGATGTCGAAGGCTACAGTCGCCTCATGGGCGATGACGAAGAAGCCACTGTCCGAACGTTAACTGCCTACCGTGAAGTGATGACCACCCTTATCCAGCAGCATAACGGTAGGGTTATAGACTCTCCTGGCGACAATTTGCTGGCCGAGTTTGTCAGCGTTGTCGATGCTGTGCAATGCTCCGTAGCGGTACAAAAAGAAATCAATGCACGTAATATCGAGCTTTCTGAAAATAGGAAGATGCAGTTCCGTATCGGCATCAACCTTGGCGATGTCATTTAAGAAGAAGAGCGGATTTATGGGGATGGCGTCAACATCGCTGCCAGACTTGAAGGATTAGCTGAGCCTGGAGGTATTTGCATCTCCAAGACGGCTTTTGATCACATCGAAAGCAAACTGCCGTATGGATACGATTTTATAGGCGACCAAACGGTAAAAAACATTGCTAAGCCGGTAGGCGCTTATCGTGTTTTAATGGATCCGAGGGTGACGGTTTCAGGAAAGCCCGTAGATGAAAAACCCAAAGTAACGCGGCGAATGCCAATTCTCGTTTGGGCTGCTGTGGTGCTTATGTTAGCTGTTGCTATTGGAATATGGCAGTTTTACGTACGTCGCCCATCTGTAGAGCCTGCCTCTAAAGAAAAAATGGCCTTTCCATTACCTGACAAACCTTCCATTGCAGTGCTCCCCTTTGTCAACATGAGTGATGACCCCAATCAGGAATATTTCAGCGACGGGATAACCGAAGACCTAATTACAGACCTTTCAAAGATATCTGGCCTCTTCATCATTGCGCGTAACTCGACGTTTGCCTACAAAGGCAAGCCTGTAAAGATTCGGCAAGTCGCAGAAGAGCTTGGCGTACGATACGTGCTTGAGGGCAGTGTTCGCAAAGCCCAGGATCAAGTTCGTATCAACGCTCAGCTCATCGATGCCACAACCGGACATCATATTTGGGCGGAGCGGTATGACGGTAAACTCGAAGACATTTTTGCTTTGCAGGATAAAGTCACACAGAAAATCGTCAAGGAACTGGCGGTTAAATTAACAATGGCTGAGCGGGAACACGTCCTCCGCAGAGAAACGGATAATATCTTGGCATACGAGGCCTATTTGAAAGGTTCGAATCATTACGGCCGATTTAATCCTGACGATTTAGCCAAGGCAGTCTTCTATTTTAATAAGGCCATCGAGTTGGATCCGAACTACGGACGGGCCTATGCGGCGTTGGCCTTAGCCTACAAGAGGGCTAATGATGTTGCTTGGGTTGGGTCCTTAAAAACAAATAACGAAGAGGCCTGGATATGGACGCGTATATACCTGCGATTGGCTATGAAAGAGCCTACATCTCTTGTTCACCAGCTTGCTTCTAAGTTGAATATTTATCAGCGTCTGTACAAAGAGGCCATTACCGAAGCGGAGCAGGCCATCGCCCTCGATCCCAACGACCCGGGCAGTTACCATGCAATGGCAGAAGCGCTGATTTGGAGTGGTAGATCAGATGAGGCCGTTGATTTTATCAAAAAGGCTATGCGGCTTGATCCTCATAAACTGGCTCCTTACTTATACCTGCTAGATTTGGCACGCTTTAGCTTGGAGCAAATGCAAGATGCTGCGGCTTTGATTGAAAGAGCCCTCACACTTAGGCCAGAAACCTATATATGGAGAACAACACTAGCCGTGGTCTATGTATCCCTCGGACGTATCAAAGAAGCCCAAGCCTATGTCGCTATCTTCAACGTTCCTCTAACAGGGGCGGATCCATTACGATTGTTGATGCATCGTTATCCCTTTAAGAATCTTGAAGTCTCAGAACGTTTTGCTGACGGTCTTTTCAAGGCAGGAATAGTTGGAGAACGTTCCGGATATTACAAAGTATATGCGAAAAACAGGCTTACCGGAGAAGAAATCAGGAGGTTAGTCTTCGGTTTGAAAGTATCCAGTTGGGAAGGAATTATCGATCGGACTAAAGACGGAAAAGCGACCATTAGTAGAGGGTTTTTTTATTCTGAGAATGGCAAAAGCTGGGTTGAGAACGATAAACTCTGCAACCAGTGGCAGACGCTTAGGAGAGGCATCAAGCACTGTGCGCCTGTTTTCCGTAACCCCGAGGGCACACCTGATGGGCTTGACGAATATCTTTGGATAACCGACCGTAATTTCATTACATTTTCACCAGTGGACTGAAGTGAGGGCAAGAGATTAGAAATCTGATTAATTCGAGGTGGATTTAGCGCCTTAGCCGATACGCCATTATTCCCCTTGAATAAATCATGAATGATGATCGCGATTAATGCCATAATCAACTATCTTAGGCCCCTGTTTTGTGCAGATACTCCATACATACCTCAGTTTTTTCATCTTCCAGAAAACCTGACATATCCATACCGTATCTCAACTCAGCGTTTTGTCAGATCAAGTTGTATCTTAAATTTGAAAAATGAAAGACTGAATCTTGGTCATTGCAGATAAATCATTTTTGTCTTTTCAATATATTTCTGATTTACCCATAAAAAATCTTTAGATTTTAAGGTTTTTTCTATTCGGCAGATAGAAAGGCCTTGGGCTCTCAATTCTTTAACTTTTGGAATTAAAGAAGAGGAGACACGGAGTCTTCCCAGGCGTTTACCTTTACGCCGGGCATTTCTCAAGCCCAGCTTTAACCCGCTCCCGTATAATATCTTTCTCAAATTTTGCTACGGCTCCCATTACATTGAAAAGCAGAAAAAAAGCTAGGGATTCTGGAAGAAAAATTGATACGGTTGAAAAAGATAAACCGGATTCAATCCAAGATTGTCTATCGGGAAATTGATGAGGAGGACTGGGCTGGATCCTGGAAAACCTACTTCTGGCCGGAGAAGATCGGCGAGAGAGTGGTGATAAAGCCGACATGGAGAAAATATATTGCCGATCCAGGGGATATTATAATCGAAATTGATCTTGGAATGGCC
>DRHF01000317.1 GCA_011049715.1 Desulfobacterales bacterium | reverse complement strand
GCGTCTTAAGACGAATGACCCGGTTATTATATTTACAGACCGGCCGAGTTCCGGTTTTACACCCGCTTTGACCTGAGTTTGAGCCGCCGACCGATTCAATATCCTGCTCGGCGCTCGGGTTTAAATATATATGGCCTCATTAGTAACGTAAAACATAGGAGGCATTTTTGAAAAGCGAAAAAAAAAGCAAAAAAAACACCCCTGAACAGAATCCAAAAGTCGGAATCGTAATGGGGAGCGATTCTGATCTGGAGGTCATGGCGGAAACAGCAAGTGTTTTGGAAAAACTAGGGATTCCCTTTGAAATGACCATTGCCTCTGCCCACCGGAGCCCCAAAAGGGCGGCCCAATTCGCATCTTCCGCCCGCCGGAGGGGCATAAATGTTATTATCGCCGGGGCCGGGCATGCCGCCCATCTAGCGGGGGCAATGGCCGCCCACACCTCTCTGCCGGTCATCGGCGTACCAATCGACTCTTCTTGTCTTCTTGGATTCGATTCACTCCTTTCCACGGTGCAGATGCCCCCCGGGGTACCGGTGGCAACCGTTTCAATCGGAAAACCCGGCGCGAAAAATGCGGGGGTCCTCGCTGCGCAAATACTTGCATTAAGCGACCCTGATCTTGAAAAAAAACTGGGAGATTATAAAAAGGAGCTGGCATCAAAGGTTGTTCAAAAAGCAAAAAAGCTCAGGAGACACAAATAAAGCGGCCCAAGAAAAATCCAGGATTATAAACCCGGCTCGCCCTTCCCCTATAATCATCGAGGAGGCGGTTTCAGTAATCGAGGGGGGTGGGGTTGTCCTGTTTCCAACCCGGTGTCTTTATGGACTGGCGGCCGATGCCTCGAACCCAGGAGCAGTTGAACGGATCTTTCGGATCAAACGACGCTCCTTTCAAAATCCCCTCTCCGTCCTGGTAAAGGATCAAAATGAAATAGCTGGGATGGTCCGGCATGTCTCACCCGAAGCGACGTCGATCATGAACAGTTTCTGGCCGGGAAAAATTACCCTGGTTTTTAAAGCCTTGCCTGTAATTTTATCTGCGCTTACCGCAGGGACTGGTAAAATTGGTGTTCGGATACCCGGTCACCCGGTCGCATCTCGTCTGGTTCATCGGACGAACGGTCCCATCACCGGAACGAGCGCCAATATCTCAGGATCCCCGGGCGCCTCTCGGATTTCGGATATCGATCCTGTAATTATTTCGGAGGTCGATCTTATACTAGACGCAGGACCGCTAAAAGGGGGATCGGGATCAACCGTCGTCGATGTGTCCGAAGAAACCCCAAAGATCTTAAGGAGGGGTGAAATCTCCCCTAAAGAACTCTTTACCGTTCTTAACCACCGATAGCGTAACCCGGTTTCCCTGGTAATTATTAAGAAAGTTAACGAGCTTTTAGTTGGCCCTTAAATTCTCCAGCATTTGATCTATGCTGGTTGTCGGCAGCTTGCAGGTAAATTCCTGACATATATAGGCGGTTGCACGGTCATTTTTGGCAAACATCGGACGGCTAAACGGCGCAATAATATTAATATCAGCTGATGCTTTCCGATCCGCCGGCCGGAAAAGTACGACCTTTTCCGGCAAAAAGGGCTTGCGCAAGGCATCCAGCATTGAAATCGTATCTTTTCTCCGAGGGTTGCCGACAATGACGACTTCGTAATTCGGATTCAGGGCAAATTCCAGAGCGACCATGAGTTGGGAATGTCCGGTCGGGTACTGCCTTACTGAGTCAGAAAACGCTTTGATAATCTGTTCAGCTTTTGCCCAATTACTATCTTTTCCGGTCATATGACCGAGACGAAGTAAATTGAATACCGCCACGGAGTTCCCCGACGGTATGGCACCGTCATAGATTTGTTTGCTTCGCACCAGCAGTTTCTCGCTGTCATCAGCAGTCATGTACAGGCCACCGTTTTGTTCATCCCAGAAGCTGGCTAGCATCCGGTCATTCAGTACGATGGCTTTTTTCAAAAAGTCGGTTTTAAAGGTCGCTTCGTAAAGCTCCAGCAGTCCCCAGACCATAAAGGCATAATCGTTGAGATGAGCGCTTAAACCGGCTTGGCCCCTGCGGTACCTTTTTAACAGCCGGCCCTTGTCATCGGTGAGGTTTTGCAGAATAAAGTTGGCGGCTTTTTCGGCAGCAGCGATGTAGACTTTTTCATTCAGCACCTTGCCGGCCTTGGCCAGAGCGGCGATCATCAAACCGTTCCACCCGGTGAGGATTTTATCGTCCTTGAATGGATGTACCCGTTTTTGTCTTACCCGAAAAAGTTTTTTTCGACTATCTTCCAGACGTTTACGTAATTGGTTTTTGGAGATGCCCAGTTCTTCGGCCAGCTCCGGCAGTGGTTTTTTTAAATGCAGAATATTTTTATCGATATGGTTCTGCGTGCCTGTATCCTGAAAATTGCCACCTTTCCACACATTGAAAGTTTTCCCGAACAATTCAGCGTCTTTTTCGCCTAAAATCTTTTGGACTTCCTGGAGGGTCCACAGGTAGAACTTGCCTTCAACACCTTCGCTGTCAGCGTCTTCAGCGCTAAAAAAACCGCCTTCTGCCGAAGTCATGTCTCGCAAGACATAGGTGATGATTTCCCTTACAACCCGGGCGTAAAAATCTTTACCGGTCACCTGGTGGGCTTCTGTGTAGGCCATGATTAGCAGGGCTTGGTCGTAGAGCATTTTTTCAAAGTGCGGTACCAGCCATTTTGAATCAGTGGAGTAGCGATGAAAGCCGAATCCCACATGATCATAGATACCGCCCAGACGCATTTGCATCAGTGTTTTTTCAACCATCTCAAGCACTTGTTGATTTTGAGTATGATAGTATCGTCTCAGTAGGAAATTCAATTGATTAGGAGAAGGAAACTTTGGTGCTTGTGCAAAACCGCCGTACCGAGGATCATAGACTTGCGCAAGAGATGCCCGGGCCCTATCCAGTATTTGCTGATCGAGGTTTGTACCCGGCGGGCGCTTGCTCAGGTGGATGACATACCGGGTGATCTGATTTGCGCTGGCAAAGACCTTTGCGCGGTCGTTTTGCCACACTTCGGCGATTTCCGGCAGAAGTTCCATCAATCCGGGCCGGCCCCAGCGGCTGTTTTTGGGGAAATAGGTGCCGGCAAAAAAAGGTTTTTTATCCGGGGTCATGATAATCGTCATGGGCCAGCCGCCTCTGCCGGTTAACGCCTGGGTGACGGTCATGTATACCTGGTCAATATCCGGGCGCTCTTCACGGTCGACTTTTATGCTGATAAAATACGTGTTCAATATATCAGCGACTTCCTTGTCTGAAAAAGATTCGTGCTCCATCACATGGCACCAGTGACAGGTGGAGTAGCCGATTGATAAAAAAATCGGTTTGTCTTCTTTTTTTGCTTTTTCAAAGGCGCTTTCTCCCCAGGCATACCAGTCTACCGGGTTGGTGGCATGTTGCAGTAGATAAGGGCTGGATTCATGAATCAGGCGGTTGTAACGAACCTCTTGATCCGGTAATGATTTCGCAGGAGTTGAAGCTTGCTTTGCTGAGCTTGCGAAAGAAAAATTAAAGCCAGAAAGCAGCCGGATTTGGCACAATACGATAATAACAGACAAAAGGGCGATGAATCTTATTCGCTTGTTCAGATTACATTTGATCATTTTTTTGTTTTCCTCGTGAGGGAGCCTGATCTTTGAGCAAACGTCGTTACCATATCGCTCGTATAATTTGAAGAGTAACCACTTAACCGCCAAATACAAGTGATCTTGACCTGATGCTATCTTTTGAACATTCGCGAAAGAGCGATTTGTTAATCGTTGCCGAAGTCCAGCCTTGTGGTAACACCTGGAGCAGACATGCCTTTGGAGGCACTTCGTGGGAACGGTGGGGACAGGAACATCTTTGAATAACTAAAGGAGACCCTATGAAAATGGGGACGTTGATGCAGGGAGTTCTTGACGACAGGTTTTAGATTTGAGACTCATTGATTATGCAAAGATTAGCAAGGCTGGATGCACCCGGGGGCATTGCATTATGTAATGGATCGGGCAATCGAGGAGTACAAAACGGCTCTGGTCTTTGATTCAAAAAACAAACAGGCCAAAAGACGGTTAAAAATTACAGTGACCATAAAAACAAAGGGGATCAAAAATGGATGAAAAGAGAAGCGGCAAAGAGAGACGCTCCAGAGAAGATCGGAGAAATGGCGGGGCTTCTTCTTATAATGGCCCGGAAAGAAGAAGCCAAAAATACAGAAGAAGCGGTACAGACAGAAGAAAAAAGAGAAATAGGAAAAACCAAACTGGTCCTGAAGCATGAGATAAAGCAGATCGAATCCCCGCTGACCCGCCGAAGGATGGATTCCATTGGGCAAGCTGCTACGGGGAATGCACTCGCTGTTTCGGTTCGTACGATCACATCTGTATAACACCAAAGGGCAACCGATTGAAATCGGCAATAAAATCAAGACTGGTTTTTTTAGTTGAATTTTAATTTATTTATAGTTATTACATGTTGTTACAAAAAGATGCGCTGGTCTTTTATCTATAGTGTCTTCAGAAATTTTGAATTTATAACATGCTGTTTTTATTGACATTGCCGGAGTGGTGAAACTGGTAGACGCGCTGGACTCAAAATCCAGTGGGCTTTATGCCCATGCGGGTTCGATTCCCGCCTCCGGCACCAATGATAACAAGGGGTTAGCCAATGTTGGCTGACTCCTTTTTTTTGGCAAAATTCATTTTGCTACCGTTTTGCTATCACTTTTTTCAAAAATTACATTTTCAAGCCTGCACGCCGCTTCCTGGTTAACCGGATTGAATTCAACATATCTGTGTCGGACTGCATAATTCATAATCTGATTCAGAGTTATAATCACCTTGCGCAATGTGGAAAGATTCATATTCAGGCCTTGCAGTTTTGAAATGGCATTAATTACCTAAATGCGGAGCAAAAACACCGAGTAAGGGCAAATTTTGTATGAAATGCAGCCACAACTTGACAATTCCCTCAGAGCCAGCCCTCAAAGACCTTTCACTCGATGAAAAACTTGAAAAAATTCAAAAGTACCTTCCTAAAGGCATTACTGAGAAAATCTTAGAGCAAAGGGATAGAATCGAAGGTTAGCGTAAGCAGGTCATGGTGATGTTCTGCGACATGGAGGGATTTCAAGGGATGAGTCCGCCTAAAATCAATCAAAAACGGGCAATTACCGTTAATTGGGCAGTTGTGCATATCCGTTATCCGCTCTTTTTGTATCCATTCACAATCCCACTATATGCCATAATCCCCAAACCCGCATATCTTGTGGCAAATTTACTCTTGACATACAAGGCCAATTGCCCTCTTATCAAAAAGCAAAAAGCAAAAAGCAATGTCTTATCACTACCACAAACCTCACTTTTCATTAGCCCGCACTTAAGATCTCAATTTTTTCTAAGAAGGAATAAAATCGTGTCTAAAGACCTTCCCGACGCAATCACCACCGAGGAACAATTAGACGAAGTTATGTCGATAGCGTCAGAAAATCTTATTCACATGATGAAAAAGATTGAAGGCGATATCATGGTCTTAGGGATTGCCGGTAAAATCGGTGTCCAGCTGGGGATGGCGGCCGTAAAAGCCATTGACAAAGCAGGGGGAAGAAACAGGGTGATCGGTGTTTCGCGCTTTTCGGATGAAAGTGCAAGAGAAAAATTGGAGTCATTTGGTATTGAAGCCATCAAGTGTGATCTTTTGCACAATGATTTGGTCAACAAACTTCCAAGAGTGCCGAACGTTATCTTTATGGCCGGAAAAAAATTCGGCACCAGCGGTTCGGAAGATCTCACATGGGCGATGAATACCATTGTGCCCGCTAATGTTGCCCAACATTTTATAAAAAGCAAAATCGTTGCATTTTCCACGGGTAATGTCTACGACCTGGCCCAGGTCTGCGGTGCAATGCCCACCGAAGATGACCTCACAAACCCAATGGGAGAGTACGCACAATCCGCCCTGGGAAGAGAAAGAGTGTTTGAGTATTTCAGCAATCTGAACCAAACCCCCGTATGCATTGTCCGTCTTAATTATGCGGTTGACTTACGTTACGGGGTGCTGCGTGATATCGGAAACAGGGTGTATGTCGGCCAGTCAATTGATTTAAGCACAGGTCATGTCAATGTCATCTGGCAGGGAGATGTCATTAATCAAGCAATCTTGTGTTTAGAGCACTGCAGTTCTCCCGTCAATATTATTAACATGACCGGTCCCGAAACGGCGTCGATTCGTTACATTGCAATGCAATTTGCTAAAATATTCAACAAAGACGTCACCTTCATCAACGAAGAACGTCCGACCGCACTTTTAAGCAACGCCTCAAAGGCGGCGAAGCTTTTTGGATATCCATCCGTACCGCTGCTGCGGATGATTGAATGGGTTGCGAAATGGATTGAGATCGGTGGCCGATCATTGGATAAACCGACTCATTTTGAAGTACGGGATGGAAAATTCTAATATGAAGATACATGACATTCCATCAGATATCCGTGAAAAAGTAAAAAAGGGCGTGGTAATTCCGGCAATACCACTGGCGTTGAACCCGGACAGAACCTTTGATGAGAAGCATCAGAGCGCGCTCATAAGGTACTATTTTGACGCAAAGGTCGGCGGCATTGCAGTCGGGGTGCATTCGACCCAATTCAAAATTCGGGACCCTGAAATTAGTTTGTTCGAACCGGTTCTCTCACTGGCCTCCAAAGCAATCGATGCTCACTGCAACCAGAAGGCAAATCTCTTAAAAATTGCCGGCATCTGCGGCAAAACCGAACAAGCTTTAAAAGAAGCCATGTTCGCCGTAGAGAATGGCTATCATGCAGGCCTGCTTAGTCTTGCCGCTTTTACCAATGATGATATCGGTACGATGATCAACCATTGTGAAAAAATAGCAGAGGTTATGCCTATATTCGGTTTTTACCTGCAGCCTTCCGTTGGGGGAAGAATCCTGCCGTATGCCTTCTGGCGAAAATTCGTTGCGATTGAAAATGTGCTTGCAATAAAAATAGCCCCGTTTAATCGATATCAAACCTTCGATGTCATCCGCGCCGTTTGCGACGCCGGTCGCGAAAATGATATCGCGTTGTACACAGGAAACGACGATAATATTGTCATCGACCTTCTGACGGAGTATAAGATACAAACTGGAAACAGTGAAAAGAAAGTAAGAATCGTCGGGGGCCTTTTGGGCCATTGGAGCGTTTGGACCAATAAAGCGGTTGAGCTGTTAAAGCAAATACACGCCTTAACCAAAAACAACTCGCCGATACTACCTCAAATGCTTAGCCTGGCGCAAGAGATAACCGATGCCAATGCCGCAATTTTCGATGCCGCCAATAATTACGCCGGGTGTATTCCCGGTATACACGAAGTGCTTCGCAGGCAAGGCATTTTTCAGGGAACCTGGTGCCTGGATGAAAATGAAGTGTTATCCCCGGGGCAAACGGCGGAAATCGATAGAGTTTATTCATCTTACCCGCATCTTAATGACGATGCCTTTGTCAGCGATAACCTTGAAAGATGGCTGAAACCGTAGGCAAAAGATAGGAAATCCGATCGATCTTTTGCTTCCGGAAAAAATTTACCTATAGTGGCCCAACCGCTGAACTTAGCCGCCTGCGGTGGGATTTTGCCGGGAGGATTAAAAAGATTTTCTTATACTCTTCATATCCCGGACATCCTGTCTATCCTGTCATAAAAAGGTAAATTCTTACATTCATAAGTCAACTGAGATGATAAACGATGAAATTGATGTACTCTGCATTTCTGGCGCGAATTTTAAGAGACCATATTGTTTATGTCTTCTTGTTTGCCGTCTTAATTATTGCCGCTATTTTCGCTCCCCGATTCTTCATAATAAATAATCTTTTCAACATATTGCGCCAGGCATCGGCACTGGGTATACTAGCCGTCGGACAAACACTGGTTGTTATTGCCGGCGGTATAGACGTTTCCATTGCCGCCATCATGCAATTGGCGGGGGTGACCGCCGCAGAAATTACCAAAGGCCAGGATAGATTCGTATTTATTACCATTTTGACGGTCCTTTTGATGGGAATCGCAATTGGTTTTGGCAACGGACTTCTGGTTGCCAAAAGAAAGGTACAACCCTTTGTTTCCACTCTTTTTGTTGGTCTGCTGGTTACCGGTCTTCGCCTGCTGGTTACAAAAGCCACCCCATCGGGCGGTTTGCCCACTTTTGTCCGATCTCTTGGAAGTGCTTCGGTCGGCCCGATTCCCAATGCCGTTATTATCTTCGGATGCACGGCATTAATTGCCCAATTTCTTCTAACAAAAACGACCTTTGGAAGATCCATCTATGCCGTTGGGGGCAACTCCACGGTGGCCTACTTAGGCGGAGTTAGAGTTGATCGGATCACGATTTTCAGCTACATGCTGTGTGGATTTCTGGCTGCGTTAGCCGGCCTGGTGCTCGTGGGATATCTCGGATATGCCGATCAGAATATCGGTATCGGATACGAATGGGATTCGATTGCGGCGGTTGCCGTCGGGGGCGTCGTTCTGGGGGGCGGTAAAGGCAGAATCTCGGGAACCATCGCCGGCGTGCTATTGATGACCGTCCTGTTAAATCTCGTTCTGATGTTGAAGCTGAGGATCGAATTTCAATTCGTAATACGGGGAATCGTTATTATTGCAGCTGTGGCGTTTTATGCTGGGGATTGGCGGTGGAAAAGACTTTTTACTGCTAGAGCCTAACCCGGATAAGCCGGGAAAAATTGAATATTGCTTATTAAATATTCAATCATTGGAAGATGGTGAGAGGGGAAATTTTCTCCACTCCACCCAAAACCCAAGAAAAGGAGGATACTATGTCTACGAGAAGAGGATTTATCGTCATTTTTGTTTTCACCTTGGCATTAACCTTGTTTTTATTTCCGCCCACTCAAAACAACCAGGCTTTGGCCGGTGATCTTGTCCCGGGTATGGTTGATACCACCCACTATAAAAAGAAAGCACCCTGGTTGGCCGGAAGAGCAGGACTTGGGGACACCAACGCCTGGATGACCATGTTCGGGCTGCATTTCAGATACGGGATTGAGGAGAAGTACGCCAAAGACTTCAAAGGATTTAAAGTGACCTCCTCCTTCTGGAACCCGATTAAGCAAATTGCCGATATAGAACAACTGGTCGCTCAGGGCGTAGACATCCTTTTTGTTGATCCCGCCAGCGAAGGCGCCCTGGTGGGTGCGGTGGAGGAAGTATATGAAATGGGTATTCCGGTAGTACTGGTTTCCACGGGTGTGAACACCGACAAGTACACCACCTGGGTTTCCCGCGACAACATCAAGGCCGGTTTCGTCTATGCGAAATGGATGGGCAAAAAACTCAACGGTAAGGGAAATGTCGTGGTTCTCATGGGAATGGCCGGAAGCAGCTATGCCGAAGATGTGCTGCGGGGCGTCAAGCAGGGCCTGAGTGCCCACCCCGACATAAAAATTCTTGAGGTCGCTTATTGTGATTGGTCGCCGGTAAAAGCCAAGGAAACGATGGAAGTATTTATCCAGTCCAACCCCCAAATCGACGGTATTATCGCCGACGGCGGCCAGATGGCATATGGGGCCGTGGAAGCGTTGCTGGATGCCGGAAAGAAGATTCCACCGATCACCGCCGATGACTGGAACGGCTGGCTGCGAATGGCAAAAAAGCATGACATCGATTTTATTGCCGAATCCGGCGGCAACCCGCTTTCTCTGACCTCCGTGGATCTTGCCGTTAAGATTCTTCGCGGCGAACCCGTACCCAAGATTGTGGAATACCCGGTAGTGACTTTCGAAAAAGACAAATTGGACCAATATTACAGGCCGGACCTGACCGATCAGTACTTTGCCGTTCACCAGTTGCCGGAGGCATGGATTAAGAAACATTATGCAAAGTAATCATCGGCTAAACAAAGAGAATCCGGCACTTGGGCCGGATTCTCTTTGTTTGATGGTGTTAAAACCTTCAGCAATAGGGCATCAAGGGAAAATAAGTCAATCGCGGTTGTGAGGATTGTGTGCGGGAAGATTTCGTTCTTAAAATAGACAACCTCTCAAAACGCTTTCCCGGGGTTCAGGCGCTTGATTCTGTTTCATTGCAGATTCGAAAAGGAGAGGTTCACGCTGTTGTCGGAGAAAACGGTGCCGGTAAATCCACGCTGATGAAGATATTGGCCGGAGCCGAACAACCCGATGGGGGATCTATTTTTGTAAACGGGCAAAAGATTCAAGCCTTTGACCCGCAATCTGCCAGACGCATGGGAATCGGTATTATTTTCCAGGAGTTCAACCTCATCCCCTATCTATCGGCGGCAAAAAACATTTCACTCGGGAGAGAACCCCATTCAATGGGATGGATTTCAAATAAAAAAGAAGTCAGCGCTGCAAGAAAATGGCTGAGCGAAATAGAGGCCGCTGTTCCAGACACCTCACCCGTTCAGTGGCTGAGTGTCGGTCAACAGCAGCAGGTTGAAATTGCCAAAGCCCTGTCTCTGGATGCCGCCATTCTCATCATGGATGAACCGGCCTCCGCCCTTGCCGCCACCGAACGTAGTCATTTGTTTACGTTGATTGGCAAGCTTCGTCAAAGCGCGATTACCATTCTGTATGTCACTCATAGCCTGGATGAAGTCTTCAGGGTATCCGACCGTGTGACCGTATTAAAAGACGGTAAACTCATTTTTACCAGGCCGACTCAGCTAACAACGACCGACGATTTGATTACAGCGATGGTCGGCCGGAAACTGGATCTGGTCTACCCTTCGAAAGCAGAAGTAATCGGCAATACGATGCTGTCCGTAAAAAACCTGAGCTCCGGCGCCAAGCTAAACGATGTTTCCTTTGAGCTCAGAGAAGGCGAGATTCTCGGTGTTTACGGCCTGGTCGGGGCAGGCCGCACCGAGCTATGCAAAGCATTGTTCGGTGTTCAATCTTCTACGGGTCAAATATCGTTGCATGGTGAAACGCTGCAAAAGCGCCATCCCAGTTCGGCCATAAGACACGGAATAGCGTTTCTTACGGAAGACAGAAAAACTGAGGGTCTCATCATGGGGCTTTCGGTGAGAGAGAATATTGCCTTGCCAAGCCTTCAAAGACGCACCTTCTGGGGAATCATCAAAAAAAAGGAAGAACGTCAGAAAACTTTTGATATTTCCGAAAAGCTTAAAATCAAAACATCGTCGATTGAAAATGACGTTTTCTATTTGAGCGGCGGAAATCAACAAAAAGTGGTGATCGGTAAATGGCTTCTCGCTGCCCCCCGAATTTTGATTTGTGACGAGCCGACCCGGGGGGTGGATGTCGGGGCGAAGATGGAAATTTATTCTCACCTGCGTGACCTCGCCGATCAGGGCCTCGCTGTTATTTTAGTCTCCTCGGAACTGCCCGAAATCATCGGCATGAGTGATCGCATCCTTGTCATGCGTGTCGGCAAAGTTGCCTGTGAGCTTGACGCCGCCGGAGTCAGTGAAGAGAAAATCTTGGCGGCCTGTTTAAGTGAATCTGACACCCCGGCATCAAAGGACTTTGCCGCAGGGCACCCTGAAGATCATGAAAATCTGTTAACGAAACTCAATGCCGTTCGGAAACGCATAGTACAACCTGACCGGCTAGTATTCTTAACACTTCTGACTTTGGTCGGAGTTGGAATTTTTACTTCCGAATCCTTCCTTAACAGATATAATCTCACTTCTATTGTTAGGGACGCGGCGGCCCTCGGAATTGTTTCCATGGGGCAAGCCGTGGTCATGATATGTGGGGGACTTGATATTTCCGTGGGTTCGATCGTATCGCTTACAACTATTTTTGCTGCCCTGTTAATGAACGGATCCGACACCATGATTCCAATCGCCGTGCTTGTTTGCCTGGGTGCGGGAATGATGGTGGGGGTTTTAAACGGTTTTGCCGTCGTAAAGCTAAAAATCGTGCCGTTTGTTGCCACCCTAGGCATGATGTCAGTGGTTCATGGCATCGTTTTGCTGATCGCCCGCGGGCCGGTTGGAGCGATAGGGCAAGCCTTTCGTTACATATCCCGAGGTTCTGTGGGTCCCTTTCCGTCAGCCCTTGTTATTATTCTTTTTGTTTTTGTTGTTGCCGTGTTGGTTATGAACAAAACCCTGTATGGGAGACATTTGTCTGCAACCGGTGCCAACGGTGAAGTGGCAAGGCTTTCGGGTATACACATTTATTGGATTACATTTTCTTCTTATATTGTGAGTGCCTTGAGTGCGGTATTTGCAGGGCTTTATCTGACCAGTCGAATGGGGATGGGAGATCCGTTGGTCGGTCGCGGATTTGAAGTGGATTCCATCATCGCCGTATTGATTGGGGGCATACCCTTTGGCGGCGGCAGGGGCAATATTCTCGGGGTGATTGCCGGGGTGTTTTTGCTGGCAGTGCTTGGAAACCTGCTGAATATGTGGAACTTGCACAGCTGGTATCATCAGATTGTCAAGGCGGTTATCCTGCTGGTAACCATCTCCATTTATAAGCAAGAAGGACCTTAACAGTTCAGGCACCAAGGCACGAAGACACAAAAGATGAATATGAATTTTAAACTCTTTAGATGTTCTCGTGGAAGATCTTATTATTTGTGTGTTGAAAGCTGTTGACGGGATGGATCCTATGTGGGAAGCGCAAATACTCAGCCATTTATGATTGATCGGCAAACATCTTGGTTTTCTTACAAACTTTAACGTTCTTTTTATTAAAAACGGCATCAGAAGAATTATATTATAATCTTGGTGTCTTAGAGTCTTTGTGGCTGTACTATCACAAAGGACCGTAATCATCTTGAGAAAAGAAAGGAAAATTATCATGGCCATCAAAATCGCAGTTGCCCAAATGAACAGCATATTAGGAAACGTTGAGGCCAACCTTACAAAGGTCGAAGGGCTCATGCGCTCCGCCGCCCACCTGAATGCGCAGTTGGTGCTCGTGCCTGAAACCTTTACAACGGGCTATGACGTCGCAGACGCACTGTCGGAGGTTTCCGATACGATTCCAGGCCGCGTAACCGATGTTATCGGTATGCTTGCCGGCGAACTAAAAATATATTTTTATGGAAGCTTCATTGAGAAAAATGGCGATAAATACCATAATACCGGCGTATTTATCTCTCCGGAAGGTGAAATCCTTGCCCGCTATCGAAAAGTTCACCTGTTTTCTGCCGAAAAGGAAATGTTTGTTCCGGGTGACGCGCCGGTCATCGTTGAAACCGCCTTAGGCACATTTGGGCTGACCATCTGCATGGATCTTCTTTTTCCGGAGTACATCCGGGGTTTGGTCCTCAATGGGGCGGAATATATTTTAAACACCACGGATTGGCTGCGCTATGGTCCCTTGGATGAATGGGAATGGCAATACAAGCAGACCCGGGCGCTGGCATGCATTCGGGCCCTGGAAAACACGGTGCATCTGGCCATGGCCTGCCAGTGGGGAAAGGAAGGTGAATTTACCAAATTCGGCCATTCCTGTATCGTGAGCCCGTCCGGTCGTATTTTAGCCGGCATTGAAGAAGGAGAGGGTGTCGTTGTGCAGGATTTGACCTTGGAGGGGGTCGATGAATGGAGACAGATCGCCACCTACCTGGAAGATCGCAAAGAGCATCTGGATTTATACAGGAAGCAGCTCGATATTTAATGGGTTTTCAGTTTCCGCCCCAAAAGCGGATCGCTGCTGATGACGCCGTCCACTTCCATATCCAGCATCTTCTCATAATCCTCCGGTGTGTCCACATTAAAGGAAAGCACCCGGATTCCGGCGTCATGCATCATGTTCACCTGCCGGTGAGTCAAAATTTGATGATTGGGATTCCAGGAAAAGGTCTTCAGGCGCGTACCTAAGTTTTTTCATCCTCCAGAAAACCTGACATATCCATTCCGTATCGCAACACAGCGTGTTGTAAAATCAAATTGTATCTTAGATTTGAAAAATGAAAGATTGAACCTTGGTCATTGCAAATAATATTTTCTCATAACCGGAATGTGTCTGTAAAAATGCACTATTCCTGATTATCAAAATGCGAACAATGCCAAATACATTCCTCGGAAATCAAAGAAAGACCTCTCCAATCCCGATATTTCATTTTTGGTCTTCCGTTTTTATGATATTTTGACATTTGAATACAAATTCGATAGAATGCACATTGCCATTACAATGTTGCAGATTTCTTGATGCACCGCACTTGTGCATGTTTGGGCAATAAGTACTGCGATATCTGTCATTTCTATCCACAGGAATGTCAGGTTATAAACCCATCAAATTTTAGTCTGAATTTAGAGGATATCACAGGTTTCTTACAACCTGAGATACTCTCATAGTATCTGCATTGCGACACGATGTCGCGTATTTTGACTGTTCAGCGGAGGTATTAAGCCTTTGTCTGAACCCAGTGTCCCGTCGCTGCGATCCTATGGAAGCATGCGTTCAAGGTGCATCCTTGACGGG
>DRHF01000316.1 GCA_011049715.1 Desulfobacterales bacterium | reverse complement strand
CGCTTCGTTATTATCCATCGGGACCCACGGATGATCGACAAACACCGTCAGTCCTTCCCAGTGGTTTTTCAGACTTTCAAGCACTTTCCGGTAATCTGCATCCAACCTTTGTTGCTCAAGTTCATGTTTGAACCTTTGTTCCATTTTCAAAACAGCTGCCCGTAGCCGGGCATCAGCTTCAAGAAATCCTTCTGGATCCTTGATCCGGCTGACCCGTATGTTATTCAGATGATAAAGCTCTCCAATCAGCTCGACCCACACAAAGGCTACGGCTTTAAGATGCGGGAAACTGATGGCCAACTTAAGGAAATCCCGTCTCATATGAGTCCAGCAGTAGGCAATCAGAATCCGGCCGTCTTTCATCCTGATGAACGCCTTGTAGGCAGAATATCGATCTACACTGATAATCCCTTCTTCCACATCCCCCAGATGGTTATTCACCACCTTTGCACTGCGGCTGGGGTCCAGAACATAGATAACCGAAGAGGGTGATTTGAATAACCACAAATACCACCGATAGCTTTGCTTTCCTTCCAGGGTTTCAAATACCAACCACCGGGTCTCATCGCAGTGCCAGTGGTGCTCTGCCAGATTCTTTTGGGTGAAAGCCTCAAGGATTGGTTGGAAAAGGGTTGAGAGTCTCTTGAACCCTCCAACCACCGTGCCTGGAGGGATATCAAGCTCATAGCCTTTAAGCGCTTCGATACTTCGGTTTGTCGGTCTCTGGTACAGAAACTTATCCAGTAAGAACCACACCCATACCGATATGCCTAAACTTCCTTTGGGAATCAGCTTGGCTGCCGATGGCGCTGTTATGATTCCGGGGGTCTCTTCACAATCACAGCCTGGGGTATAACGGAGCCTTTTGATTCTTCTCTTGTATGCTTTTACTTCGATTTCTACTTCTTCTGAATCCTCTGTTCCCGGGAACAGGATATAGGGCTTCCCACACCTCTTACAGTATTTATCCTTTTCCTCAAGATCCCGGATTTCTTCGACCACGGAAAGATGATCATAGCTTCGCCTTCCATGCCCCGGCATTCCAGGTTGCTGCCCTCGTGACCTTTTCGGTTCCCTGGGGCTGTCCGCTTCCCCTTCTATTTTTTCATTGCCTGTTCCGCTTTTTTCTGTTTTACGCCCGTAAAGTTTTTTTTCAAGATAGTCAATTTTGCCTTTGAGCTCTCTATTTTCGTTCTCAAGCTTTTCTATCCTTTCCTTCGCTCGACTGTGTTGCTTCTTCCAATATCCACTCTGTTGCCGTAACTCCAGATTCTCTCTAAAAAGAATGTCGAGTTTGGACAAGCGCGCGAGATGGTATGGATTGTAGCGGGTGATTGCGGATGTATTGAATAGGTTTACAGTGATCTCTGATCGCATACAAAGTGTATAGCATAAGGCAAACTTTGTGTCCAGTGCTTTTGAGATATCTTTTCAATTCTTTATGGGTGGCCGATCTCAGCAAAATGTCCTATGGGTTCACCGAATATTTACCAGAGCGTGATGATAACCGCTATCAACTCTTGTCTAGTACAGATTCCCCGGCGCTTAAGATAATTTATTATCAAGTAAAGAAATAATCAGAATTGTATCTGGCTGAGCAACAGACAATAGTTGATGGGTTTCTTTCTGAACATAGACACCTTTTTTCTATGGTCAAATTTTTGCCTTAGTTTTTATGCTCTCACCATCAGACCATTTGACCACGGCAGAATTCAAGGATCTCGCCGGCAAAGCCTACTGCCTCATTGTGTCTTCTTTTTACTGGCGATATAGTCGTCAATGATCTGTTCAAGGATGCCCAGCGGCACGCTGCCGTTTTTCAGCAAGACGTCATGAAAGTCCCTGATGTCAAAGGTCTCACCCAGTTCACGCTGTGCCCGCTCGCGCATCTCAAGAATCTTGATCATACCCACCTTGTAGGCACATGCCTGGCCCGGCTGGACCATGTATCGCTCGATTTCCCAGGCCAGTTGTTCGGCATATAGGGCCCAGCCTTCCGCAAAGGCGGTAAAGGGATACACCCTCCTAAAGATCGGTATGCCCTTAAGCTCCTGGGCGATAGCCATCTGAAAGTGGTGCCCCGGAATGGCCTCGTGATAGGCCAGGGTGCGCATGCCGAATTTGGGTATTTCTGCCACACTCCGCAGGTTGGCGTAAAAAATACCGGGCCGTACTCCGTCCAGTGACGGCGGATTGTAGCAGGCTCCCGGCGATGTCTTTTCCTTGAAAACCGGAACGCGTTGCACCTCAACGGTTTGCTTCGGCCGGGACGTGAAGTACTCGTCCAGCCCGGCATCGATTTCCTTGATCATATCCGCATAATCGGTGAGGATCTGTTGACGGCCCTCATCAGTGTCTGGATATAGAAACCGCTCCTCTTTGGTCAGCCGGTCCATGAGCACGGCCACGGTTGCACCACGGTAACCCTGTTCCGCCAGGATGCTCCGCATCTCGGCTTCAATGCGCCCTACCTCGTGCAGCCCAAGGTTGTATACCTCTTCAGGGGTCATATCAGTGGTGGTGTGAAAGCTGAGAATCCAGCGGTAGTAGTCATCGCCGTTTTTGAGCTTCCATACGCCGTGGTTCGTTACGGCCCTATCTTCCAGGTTCTTCAGATAGGCCAGGAGTTTTCGATACGCAGGGTAGACGCTGTCCTCGATCTCGGAAATTACGTTGTTTTTGAGTTTTCCACGATCATCTTCGTCGATGTCTTCACAGTCATCGATTTTCTTCTCGAAGGAAACGTAGAGAACATTTTCCGTAGGTGGAGCGGCAATGAACTGTTCCACCTGGGCGATTACCTTGGTAACGGCGAAACGAGGAGGGATTACATCCATTTCATCCCGTGCTTTGAGCGACTCCAGCACCTGGTCAAACTTAGCTGTAATGGCTCGCAGGCGCTTCACATAATTTTTGGCACTTTTAACGCTGACGATCCGGTGCGACGATTCAAGAAATGACGGCACCTCGCTCTGAACACCGTGGAGCTGGTTCACCGGGTACGGCCCGGGGTACATCACGTTGTTGAGGTGATAGGGAAAAACACCTGAGTCGACGATGCCCTGCAGGTAGGTGCTAAAGATATCATAGGTGAGCTGTTCCTGGTATGATAGGCGGCCACGGTCATAGCTTGTGATGAGTTTGAGGCCTCTCCTGGCATCCGCCCAGATTTGATCTTCAAAGGCGGGCGAGGCGTCGGTGAGCTTGTGGCTGTGAAAATCCACGATGGTATTGTCGAGGAAACCGAGAAAGCTGAGCGTTTCCGGGTCACGCAGCAGTGACTTAATCGTTAGCCGTTCAACAGCATGGTTGAAGCTGAAGGGTTTTCCCAGGATGAGCTTATACGCAAAAATTAGCCCTGAAAGAACAACGACGCCAAGGATAATCAAAACAATCCTTTTCATATAACCACCCCCTGGTAAGAAAATAACCGAACTTTAATATATAGCAGAATTGCGACTGGGAAATACCTTCTCATTCGTTTCATTTTTACCTTCTATCAGTAGAAGTTTGAAAATCTGGCCTTTAAATACCTTTGTCAATTGCGCGCTTCGCTTTTCATAAGTTCTCCTCCAAAGACTTTGTTTCCTGGAACTAATCCAGGATTCTGCCGCAGGGATTACTCGAGGAGGAAAAGCATTTCCGGTAAAGGCTGCAGTACAGAAAAGACAAGTTATAACTGATGAAAAATTTAGATGCTATTGCAATTATAGGACATCATTGCAGTCAATGCAAATCGAAAACTGCCTTAGTCAATGCTTTAAAT
>DRHF01000315.1 GCA_011049715.1 Desulfobacterales bacterium | reverse complement strand
GGTTTGGAAGCAAACAATCAATATTTTGTTTGTAACCGCAGCGGGTTCTTTGGGGTAGAAATTATTTCCGTGGTAGAAATTTGGTTTTAAAGGAAAGAGGATTGAAATGAAAAGAAAAAAAGCCCATTTACTCTAAAAAGCGATGAGAAATTGATGCTGAGCGTCCAAAAGGGGAACATGGCGGCATTTGAGGCGCTTTATGACCGTTATAACAAACGGCTTTTTCATTTTATTTTGAGGTTTGTCAGGGAAAGACTTCAAGCGGAGGACATTCTTCAGGAAACTTTCCTCCGTGTTCTGCGAGCCAGAAATAACTATCGAAAAGGTTATCAGTTCTCGACCTATCTTTTCACCATCGGACGCAATCTTTGTTTAGACACTTTGAAATCCTGGGAACGGCGGCACCTTCTTAAAAACCAGGACGACTATATAGAGAGGGTTCCAGACCAATCCAAAGATATAAGAAAGGTGCTGGAAGAGACTGAAATGAAGGAGATTCTCAAAAACGAAATCCACGCGCTGCCCTTAGATCAAAGGGAAGTTCTTCTTTTGAGCAAATACAGCGGATTATCCCATGGCGAGATCGCTCAAATCGTTAAAAGCACTCCGGCAGCTGTAAAGCAAAAAGTGTACAGGGCCATGATTTCGCTGAAGCAAAAGCTGAAAAATTTGGACGAATAAAATTGGTTTAAAAACATCAAATCATGTTTGAGGGCAAGGCGCGAGCCTGCGAGAAAGCGGAGCGCACACGACAGTACGTGAGCATTGCGAGCCGGATTGCAACAAAGGCTTTGGACATTAGGGGAGGTTTTAAAAACAATTCTAAGAACATCCGTTACTTTTCGAGTTCCAAATCGTATAAATGGTGAAAGGAATGACAATGAGTTGTCAGAGCATAAAAACAAATATTCCATCGCTTTTGACTGAAGAGCTGTCTCCGGATGAACACGACAGGATGCTGGGCCATATGAAAACATGCGCTTTATGCCGCCAGGAGATGGAAGACCTGAAGGAAACCTGGAATCAGATGGATCAATGGGAAATAGAAGATCCCCCCTCTCCATTAAAAGCCAAAGTAATGGCATTTGCCCGGGAGGAGCTTGAGGACGTCCATATTCCCTGGTGGTTAAATCGGGTAAAAACCTCAGTTTTCCAGACAGTATTGGGCGCCTTAGGGTTTTCTATGATAATATATCTTTTTCTTCCTTATGATAAGATCATTAAACTATGTGAGGCTCTTATTTTAAAAGAAACTTTTCTTGCCTTTTTCCCAAAAGGGGCGATCTATTTTATTCTCGGGCTGTTCTATGGAGTGGTTCCCATTTTGGTCTCTAGTATTTGTTTTTTAAAACCAATGAAAAAGAATCAACTGATAAAGGGGTTGGGGGCAGGCGCTGTTTTTGCCGTCTTTTTAGTTCCTTTTTTCATATTACAGTGCCCGGGATTTGAAGCCGGTTTGATTTTTACTATGGCTCTGGGAATAATTACCGGATCTCTCTCAGGCGGAACCGGAACTTTTTGGGGATTGAGCAAAATAAGAGTGGGGGTGACATGAAGGCATATTTGGACAAGATCGGTCCCTTGGGAACCCTATTCGCAGCTCTTTGTTGTGTCGGAACACCCGGTGTGCTCGCTTTTCTATCTGCCATCGGCGCCGGTTTTCTGATCAACGATGCTATCCTGCTGCCTTTGTTGATACTTTTCCTTGCAGCCAGCCTGGCAGGGTTATATTTTTCATTTAAGCGCCATGAAAACCGGTGGCCTTTGATTTTAAGCGGAATAAGCGCCTTTCTTATCCTTTTTTTCGCATACGGTTGGTTTATAAGACCGGTTGTCTATTTGGGAGCGGCAGGATTGATCGGAACATCAGTTTGGAACGTTTTTCTAAAACGACGTTACGAGGCTTCCATCTAGTGTGTGTATTCCGGAGGACATGATATTTTAAAAGTGAATAGCTATTTTGGGAGATAATTAAGATGTGGATATCCAGCATAAAATCAGGAATGGTCAGCCTGACTTCTGCATTCGTTGCTTCTCTTTGTTGCGTTTTACCATTGGCTGTGGTTTTCCTTGGACTAGGAAGCGGGGCCTTCTTGATGACCACCATGAAATACAGTAATATTTTCATCCCCACAGGTGTCATTGGGGTGGGTCTCGGATTTTATCTTTATCTTCGTGACAAAAAAAAGAGTGCGGCCTGTGGATGCCCCATGCGCTCCGGGAAGTTGAACCTGACAATCCTGATGTTTGCAACCCTCATGGTCCTTCTATCGGTTGTTTTCAATTTATTCCCTGAACTTATCGCGCCACTTCTTGAAGGATAATTCGAAAGAGGAGACAGATCATGAAAAAATTCTCAGCTGCCTTGATCATTTTGACTCTGGCTTTCACACTGGTGATGGTTTCCATACCGGTCTATGCTCTCACAGCTAAAGTCGTTCTTCGAATCGAGGGAATGACCTGAGCGACATGACCGTTTATCATTAGAAAAGCCCTGGAGGGGCTTGAAGGTGTGGAGAAGGCGAAAATTAGTTTCTCGAAAAAAAGAGGGGAGGTCCTATTCGATCCCGAAAAGGTGAGCGAGAAAAACATTGTCAACAAGGTAAACGAGGTCGGGTTCAGAGCGAGGGTTGTTGAGGAATAGATCAAACCGTATTTTTCACGGAGAAATCAACTTGCGAGATGTAATCACTTTCGAGGGTGAAACCGTTGAAGAATTGTCAGCGATGGCCGTCCCTGTCCCTATCGGCGATTTTCTTGGCATGCCTTTTTACTATTGGAAGGAGAGAGCGCAAGGCTTCATTAACAGAGTCATGATCAGGGAAATACTGAGCGACATCGGGATCAATAACAATGACATTCGTTCCCTCTGCGTATCTTTTTGCATATTTCCCTCTTACGCTTTTGCTGAAATCATATTCTTCTAACATATCGGGATCATTAGCCATTACTTTCATAATATGACCTTTCGTTTTTGGTCGCCTTTCTGGCGCTGATTATTCGGATATTATCACCTCGTTCCGTATGCGCGACAATTAAAATACGATTTTTGTGGGATACTCCAATTATGATAAATCGCTCCTCATTTTCTGAATGAAGCGGGTCCTGAATGGCCAACGAAAGAGGGTCAGAAAAAACGGTACTTGCCTCGTCAAATGTGATTCCATGTTTTTGTTCATTACTTTTAGCCTTTTGGATGCCCCATTCAAATGATAACATATCATGACCTGTTTTTAATATACTCAGTCATTTCTGTCCTGGTAAATTTGAATATAAATTCATAACTAGTGCATGGTGTTGTTGGCCGGTTAGTAGATGCAGGCATCTAATATCGATAGCACGTTTGCCAGCAGTTCATCTGGGGCACGTTCGATGCGCTTTGCTCGACGAGTACGGAAGTCGACCGACTTGACCTGCTCAACCATGATGAACCCCGTCAGGCTGCTGTTTTCCGGAACAGGCACGTGGAAGGGAAATCCGCGTTCTGTGTTAGTTAAGGGACACACCATGGCCAGGCCGGTGCTACGGTTGAACAAGTCCTTGCTCACAACCAGAGCAGGCCGACGTCCTTTCTGCTCGTGACCGGACCGGGGATCGAAAGTGATGGCGATAATATCACCTTGTCTGGGGATATAGACCGCCATCTTACCATGCCTCCTTACCGACCGGCTCCCGCCAATCGACTTCGCCGGCATGATAGTCTTCGGGAATTTGCGCCACGAGGTCCTCGAGACGGTACCGTCCGCGGATTTTCCTGATTGGCGCGACAACGATGATGCCGTCTCGTACTGCAACCTCCACCTCGTCTCCCACTCCAAGGCGAGCGTCTTCCAGCACGTTCTTGGCGAGACGTAGTCCCTGACTATTACCCCATTTTTGAATCTTCGTATGCATATGACCACCCCTTTTGTGTATATCCGAAGTATAGCCATTCCAGGCCAAGCATTCAAGATATATTTCAGGTCAACGACCGGCATAAGTGGTTTGGAAAGAGGCAGCTTTACCCAATACATCCGATGCCATTTTTCGGTGTTCTATTATAATATTCATATGTTAGGGATCATGGACCAGTTTTTTGAGTTGGGTTAAGGCCTTTTCCGGCATATTGAATGAATGCTCCGGTCCGGGAAAGGCCACTTCCTGAACATCGGTTTTATAACGCTGCAGGGCCTCTAGGATTATGGGCCGGATTTGGGTATACTGCTTTACGAACTTGGGGATAAACTTATCAAAAAGACCGACCAGGTCATGGGTCACCAAAACCTGCCCGTCGACATGGGGACCGGCGCCGATGCCGATAATCGGCACGCTGACAGCCTCTGCCACCAGTTTTCCCAATGGGCCGGGCACGGCCTCTAAAATGATGGAAAAAACACCGGCATGCTCGAGCGCCCTGGCGTCGTCGATGATTCGCTTGGCTGCCATTGCGTCACGTCCCTGCATCTTAAAACCGCCCAGTGCGCTGGCGGTTTGCGGGGTTAAGCCGATGTGGCCCTGAACCGGTATCCCGGCCTTGACGATCGCTTTGACCGTCGGTGCAAAATCAACTCCCCCCTCCAGTTTGACGGCCTCACAGACACCCTCTTTCATCAATCGACCGGCGTTGCGGATCGCTTCTTGAATCGATATATTATAGCTCATAAACGGCATGTCGCCGATGACAAGCGGTCCCTTACACCCCCGAACCACCGCCTTGATATGGTGAATCATGTGCTCCATGGTCACTTCGACCGTACCTTCCAAACCAAGAACGACCATTCCAAGAGAATCGCCTACCAGAACGATATCCATGCCGACCTCATCTGCCATGAGACCAAAGGGGTAGTCGTAGGCCGTGCACATGACCAGTTTACGTCCCTCCTCTTTTGCTTGCTGAACATCGAGAACGGTCACTTTTTTGTCGCTCATCTTAAAATCCCTCCGTTTTTTGTTTTTTAAAAATGATGTTGAAGTGTTTTCACCAGCGCGGTCAGGGTCAGGTTGACCGGCACTTTCAATCCTAGCTTTTCCGCTATCCGGACCACCGCTCCATTGATGGCATCAATTTCGGTCAATCGTTTGTTATCCACATCCTGGCCCATTGAGGATCGATTGGCACCTGTCGCCTTTGCGACCTGGAAAACGTGTTCTAAGGTGTCCTCATCGACTTGGATCCCTTGAGCCCGGGCGACACTCATCGCTTCCTCCACCGCAGCTCGGGAGAGGTTCCGCGTGATCTCAAGATCAAGAATCTGTCCATTTTTGGTCGCGGTCAGGGCTGTGATAGCATTAATACCGACGTTTATCAGAAGTTTGTTCCAGATAACACTTTGAACGTTTTGCACCACTTCCGTTTCAATACCGGCTTGAGTCATTACGCGGGCAACCCGATCGGCGTGATCCAGGTTTTTACCGGCCAACATCCCGATAATCGTCGCACCGGTTCCGGCATGGCGAATACGCCCGGGGGCCAGCAAAGTAGCGCCGTGGGAAGTGGTTCCGGCCACAATACGGTCCCGGGCAACGGTTTCAGCGATGATATCCGCATTACCCATGCCGTTTTGAAGTGTCAAAACCAGACCCTCTGATCCAACCAGTTTTCCGGCGATATCAGCAGCCAGCCGTGTCTGTGGGGATTTAACAAACACAATGGCCAAATCAGCTTTCTCGATATGATCAGGATCGGTCGTCGCTTTGATATGGACGCGCCGGGAATGGCCATCTTTCTCGATGTTTAATCCGTTTTGGTTTATGGCCGCGATCTGTTCAGTCCGGATATCAAAGAGCCAGACCTCGGCACCGGATTCAGCCAGCAGACCGCCGAAAAGGCTGCCCATGGCGCCTGCGCCGATAACAGCAATTTTCATTGATTTCCTCCGTGAATGCCCTGGCCATTGGTAAGCCAACAGGCGACATAATGGTTTGGGTGGACCTCGCTCAGGGGAGGAGCGTCGGTTCGACATCTGTTGAGGGTGTGCCGGCATCTGGGATGGAAACTGCACCCGTGTGGGGGATCAATGGGGCTGGGCACATCACCCTCCATGTAAGACGACCGCTTTCTGGCATGGGGGTCCGGTATTGGGATGGATTCAAAAAGAGCTTTGGCATACGGATGGATCGGGGCCTGACTGAAATCTTGAATCGGCGCCTGTTCGACGATGGTTCCCAGATACATCACCGCAATCCGGTCGCAGATATGCTCGACGACGCTCAAGTCGTGGGAAATAAAAACGTAGGAAAGATTGAACTCTTCTTTCAGGTCCTCCATCAAGTTAATAACCTGGGCTTGAATAGAGACATCCAGGGCACTGACCGGTTCGTCGGCAACGATTAAGTCCGGACGGACACACAACGAACGCGCGATGCCGATCCGTTGTCGCTGGCCGCCGGAAAATTCATGGGGATATTTATCCAGATCACTCCGACGAAGCCCGACTTTTTCCAAAAGCTCAGCCGCTGCTTCCCGCCGTTGATTTCGCGTCAATCGCCGGATGGCCCGCAATGGTTCGGTGACAATTGCATCAATCCTCATCCGTGGATCGAGACTGGAATAGGGGTCCTGGAAAATGATTTGCATTCGCCGGCGATACGGCATTAGCTCAGCCGGGCTTAATGAAAAAATATTTTGCCCCTCAAATTCGACGCGACCACCGGTCGGTTCGATCAAACCAAGGATCAACCTGCCCAGGGTTGTTTTGCCACAACCCGATTCACCCACCAAGCCGAAGCTTTCACCTCGTGAAACGGAAAAGGAGACACCGTTGACGGCCTTTGCCCATCCCTCGGACTTGGCCATGATGCCGGCGCCAAGGGGGAAGTGTTTAACAAGATCGATAATGTTCAACAGTGGAAGGTCAGACATTACCCCTCCCGCGTTCGGGGTGTTCATACAGCCAACACCGGGCCCTGTGACCATTTTGAATCCGGTCAAGGGTTGGTTGTTGCTGCCGGCAAAGATCAAAGGTATATGGACAGCGGTCGGCGAATTTACATCCGACGATAACCTCGGTCAAGGCGGGTACGGTTCCGGTTATTTCGCTAAGTCTTTTGACCCGGCCCTTTGCACGGCCGCCTGTCTGTGGTATAGATTTGAGAAGTCCTTGGGTGTAAGGGTGAAACGGATGGTCAAATATGCGGGTGACACTTGCCTCTTCAACAATCTGGCCGGCATACATCACCAATACCTGGGTGGCCATTTGAGCGATTACCCCAAAATCATGGGTGATCAGAAGCAGCGACATACCCAACTCTTCTTTGAGGCCGGACATCAGCGCGAGAATTTGTGCCTGAATAGTGACATCCAATGCGGTGGTCGGCTCATCTGCAATCAGCAATTTTGGACGGCAGACCATGGCCATGGCGATCATTACCCGTTGTAGCATCCCGCCGGACAGTTGATAGGGATAGTCCTTTAACCGTTTTCCGGCAGCCGGGATTTTGACATGCTCCAACCATTCTGTTGCCTCATCAAAAGCTTCGGATTTTGATAACCCCTTGTGGATCATCAACGGTTCAGCCACCTGTCGGCCTATGGAGATCACCGGGTTGAGAGAAGTCATCGGTTCCTGAAAAATCATCGAGATTTCTTTCCCTCTTATTCGCCGAAGGTTTTCGCGGTTGAGTTCAAGCAGATTTTTCCCTTGAAACAGAATCCGACCCGATTCGATGCGGCCGGGGGGTGAAGCAATCAAACCCATGATACTCATTGAAGTGACACTTTTTCCGCACCCCGATTCGCCGACCAGACCGAGTGTTTCACCTTTGGCGATATTAAGGCTGAGCCGGTCCACAGCCCGAGCTACGCCCTCGGGCAGGTGAAAGCAGACCGAGAGGTTGTCTATTTCCAGAAGCTTTTCACTCATAATGTTTCGCCAATAGGGTAAAGATAGTGGAGTGCGGTTAACGCATAGATTTTGGCGGTTTCAATCAGCTGATCCAAATCGACCCACTCGTCTGTTTGATGGGGAACCTGACGGTCGCCGGCTCCCATGGTAACGATGGGGATATGCTTCAGGGCCCACAGAAAGGTTCCGTCCGTGGCCCCGGGAACCCCTCCATGGACCGGTTCTTTTCCGGTAAGCTGTTGGGTGGCCCAGTCTGCAGCCAGAACAATCGGGTCGTCCTGCCCGGTCAGGGTGCAGGGCCTGTCGGTCAGAAACTCAACATCGACATTGAGATCATGGTTTCGCTTTAAATCAATGCGCTGATCGAATGCCGTAAAATCGTCCTTGACCCGGCGTTGGACACGATCGCCAAGTGCGATCAAGCGGTTACGGATATCGGGGTGAGACTGACCTGGAATGGTTCTCACATCTACGAGCAACAGGGCCTCGCCGGGCATGACGTTGAGCTGGGGAGGGCAGGCGGACGGAGCTTGAATCACCGTGGGAGTAAAGCTGGGCCAGCCCAGTTGATCATCTTTGCCCCTTTGTTCGAACGCCTCCAATTCCAGTTCGTGGAGTCCGTCGATTAAACGAGCAACAGCCGGTGCAGTATTCAGCCCGCTCAGTGGCATTGCCCCATGGCTCATCCGACCGGTTACGGTGTAACGTGCCCGGACGGCTCCCTTCTGGGAAGTACAGATCATGCCATCCTGCGGTTCGCAGATGACTGCCGCGGTAACGGCATCAGCATGGCCTTGTTGGATGAAGTGGCGGACACCGATCATCTGGTCTTCCTCATCACAAAGAACACCACCGATTATTGAACCGGCCAGTTTTACACCGGATCGTTTCAGGGCGGCCATGGCGATGAGCATGGCGGCAAGGTTGCCTTTGGTATCACAGCTTCCACGGCCATACATCTTTCGGCCGACAATTTCCGCACCAAAGGGATCGTATTGCCAATCCGACAATTTGCCCGGGGTAACGACATCTGTGTGCCCTTCAAACATCATCTTCCGTTTTCCCCAATCGGTTGTCCAGGAGACCAATACATTCGGTCTTGCAGGCGCGACTTCATCCTGCCGTACCTCAAATCCCTGATTTTCCGCCCACTGGGTTACACGATCCGCCGCCGGCTGTTCACAGGTTCCAGCCACAGGGTCCCAAACAGAATTTATTCTAACCAGCTCACGTGTCAAATCGATCAATTCGTCGGAATCGACCGATTTTAAAACCCTGGAGATGATTTCAGGAGGTATCATAACAACTTTTCTGGAAATCCAATGAGGATGTTATTGCATAAGCGCTAAGTCGTTTTGTAAACGTTCAAAGAT
Source organism: Desulfobacterales bacterium (assembly GCA_011049715.1). Taxonomy (GTDB): domain Bacteria; phylum Desulfobacterota; class Desulfobacteria; order Desulfobacterales; family UBA2156; genus UBA2156. Next base: position 6,889 of record DRHF01000315.1, on the reverse strand, counting down.
TACATTTATCTCGTACAAGGTTGTTTTGAAAGATGAACGTCGAACATCGAACATCGAACGTCCAACGTCGAATGAAAAACAAACATCCAATACCGAACATTCAACTATTTGGTAGCAATTCAACGATCTTTATGATTCTCACCGAATACTCGAGCAGCCTTTCTTCTAAGTCATAAGTCTATTTATTCATCTTTTCCCATTCAACACTTGTCCGCCTTGGAGGATTCGATGTTGGACGTTCGATGTTCATTATGGTTTCCCCTTACCTTGCTCTCACCATCTTTGGATCGAGTGTATCGCGCAAACCATCACCGAGTAAATTGAAGCCCAAAACCGCCCATGCAATGGCTAGGCCCGGGAAAATTGCCATCCACGGCGCCCGGGACATGAAGGTTTGCGCTTCGTTGAGCATTCGACCCCAGGATGCATGGGGCGGCTGGGTTCCCAAACCCAGATAGCTGAGTGCCGCTTCTGCGAGAATAGCCACGGCGAACTGGACGGTAATCTGGATCAGCAGAGGGGAGAGGATGTTTGGCACTACATGTCGCAATGTAATCGCCCACTCGCTCACACCTCCGGCCCTGGCTGCCACGATAAACTCTCGTTCCCATATGGTCAAAGCCACGGCCCGGGTTAGCCGGGCAAAAACAGGAATATAGAAGATGCCGATGGCCAACATGGCATTTACCATCGATGGGCCGAGTACCGAGGTGATCAGGATGGCGGTCAGCACTGCCGGAAAGCCAAACAAAAGGTCCGACAATCGCATGATCGACTCATCCACCCATTTACCGTAATAGGCGGCACCGAGCCCCAGAAGTATTCCGAGGCTCAAACCGATGGCCACCGTGACCAGGCCGACAATGATCGAATTGATCGCTCCCACCATCACCCTCGAGAGGATATCCCGTCCATATTGGTCGGTGCCCAGTGGATGCGTTATCGACGGGGCTTGGAGCCGTTGGCGAGCACTCATGGCATTGGGTTCATAGGGCGTCCAGGCCAAACTGAGAATGGCCATGAAAATAACAACGAATGAAAGACTAAAACCGACGGCGAAGTTAAGATTGCCGAAAAACCTTTTCACCTAGTTGACTCCGAATGCTTGCTATGTCAGTCTGACTCTGGGATCGAGAAAAGCATAAGACAGATCGACAATAAAGTTGACAAAAACCACTGCGGCAGCCATGAACAGTACAATTTCGCGTACCACCGGCAGATCCCTCTGGCCGATGGCCTGGAAGACCAGCCGACCCAAACCGGGTAGGTAGTAAACATTTTCGATAATGATAGCACCCGCCACCAGTTGACCCACCTGGAGGCCAAGGATCGTCACGACCGGAATGAGGGCATTCTTCAGGGCATGGACATAGACAACGGTCCGTTCCCGAAGGCCCTTGGCCCATGCGGTCCTAACGTAGTCCTCCCGAAGGACTTCCAGCATGGAAGAACGGGTTAAACGGGTTAGAATCGATGCTCGAATAACGCCAAGGGCAAAAGAGGGTAGCAACAACGCTTTGGCCGAACCCCAGAAACTGACAGACCAACCCGGAAACCCGCCGGCTGAAAACAGCCCCCATTTAACCGCAAACAGCAGGATCAGCAGAATACCGAGCCAAAATTCGGGGGTTGCCAGGCCGAGCTGTGTAAAAAACATCACGATCACATCGCCGGGTTGGTTCTGGTGACGGGCAGCATAAATACCCAGTGGCAAAGATATGACAACCGCAAAGCAGATTGCAAAAATTGCCAATGGGCCGGTAACGGCCAACCGTGAAAGAATCAGGTCATAGACCGGTACATCATAGGTGATCGACATGCTGCCTCGGCCGGTAAGAAGATTGCCGATCCAGCTTGCATACTGGACGATGAACGACCGGTCCAGGCCCAGTTCAGCCCTCAGGTTGGCCAGGGTTTCAGGCGTGGCGTTCATTCCCAGGATAATCTCGGCCGGATCTCCGGGCAAGACAAAAAGAACCGAAAAAACGGTAATCGAGACCAGAAACAGAAGAACGATCAGCGTAATCAGCTTTCGGACGAGGTATCTCGTCATGGCTTTCGATCTATTTTTTTAACCATACTTTTGTGCAGTCAAGTGCAATGGTCGGATAGTTTTTCCACCATCCCATAACCTCGGCTTTCATTACCGGGAGACTGGGCGAAGAGATCAAAAACCCGTTGACAGCGTCCCGGGCTATAATTCGCTGAGTTTCGCCGAACCATTTGGCCTTTTCTTTCTCGTTTGGTGCTTTCAGCGCCTTAGCATAGGCATCTCGAAATTCCTGGGAGTCATATTGGAAATAGTACTTTGGATTGGCATAGATGCCGATATCCCAGGCTTCAGCGTGGCCGATAATGGTGAGTTGATATTCTTTGTTTAAAAATATCCTTTTGATCCACTGGCCCCATTCGATGTTTTCCATCTTGAGCCGGATACCGATTTTTGAGAACTGGTCCACGAGCACCTCACCGACCCTGACCGTGTAGGCGTATTTCGGCGGCACCTGCAATACGGCCTCAAACCCGTCGGGATAGCCGGCTTCAGCCAGCAATTTTTTTGCCTTTTCGAGATCGTAGGGGTATGTCCCGGTCATGTCGACGTAGTAGGGTGCGGCTGGTGACCAGTGACTGCCGATAGGTGTACCAAAGCCGGACATCGCCAGGTCGATGATCATCTTTCGATCGATGGCGTGGGCCATAGCCTGGCGAACCTTGAGGTTATTAAAGGGCTCGACCTTGTTGTTGGTCGATAGAATCAAGTCCGAGGTGCTGGCTCCGTCGAGGACCTTGAATCGCTTGTCCTTGGCAAGCTCCAAAGCGGTTTCAGGGGATCCGATCCACCCGATAACATCGATATCTCCGGCCATCAGTGCGGCTGTCTGGGCGCTGGCATCGGAGATGAAACGAAAGGTGATCTTATCCAGATACGGTAATTCGGGGTTCCAGTAACCGTCGAACCGGGTCAACTCTACTCTATCGCCCCTGACCCATTTGGCGAATTTGAACGGGCCGGTCCCAATGGGGTGCGATTTTGCTTCTTTATAACCTTTAATCGGCAGCATTGAGGCGTCGCCTTCGGCCATGTGAACGAGGAAAAGCGCATCCACATCTTTCAATGTAATCTTGAGCGTGTTTTCAGCAGGCGTCTGGATGTTTTCAATAACCCTAAAATACTCGGGATGGGGATTAACGGTTTTTGGGCCCATTGCGCGTTCCAGGTTCCATTTGGCCACCTGGGCATTAAAAGGCTCACCATTGTGGTACTTGACGCCAGCACGCAGGCTGAAGGTGTAAACTTTTCCGTCGGTGGAGATGTTCCACTCTTTAGCCAGCCCCGGCAAAATTTGACCTTGATCATCGACCGTGACCAGCGTTTCGAAGACATTCGCCCAGACGACCCGGTCTATGGCCGCCGCTGTATTGGCTGTGGGATCCAGTCCCGGAGGTTCGGCAGGCTGGGCAACAACGAGGTTCCCCCCTTTCACCGGATTACCGGCCGATATCCCTTGAACAGGCAAAAAAAGGGTTAAAGCGATGAGAATAAATAATAGTTTTTTCATGTTACCTCCTTATGGTTGAAGCGTTAGAGTTTAAACCCAAGAGGGTTACAGGTGCACACGATTTTCCAGATCACAGAATGCCTGGATTCCGGCGAGGGTTCCGGCGGATAAAATGCCCCTGATGATGGCCCGAGACATGCAGTCGGCAGCAGCGTGACCCAGTTCATTGATCGCTTGGGCCCCGGGTACTTCGAAGAATCCGGATGATTCAGGCAATTCCTTTTTCCCGGTGGAAAGACAGAAAATGGTATCCCCGTCGAACATGGTGTGAGCAGGTCTTATGGCCCGGGCCAGACCATCGTGTGCCATTTGCGCTATTTTCTGGGCCTGGGGCTTTGTCAAGATGGCATCCGTGGCCACGATTCCAATGGTGGTATTTTTTGCCGGCGAGGCCTCTTCAAATGGGGGCAATGTGATTGCTCGTTTTCCCTGATGGCCGAACTCCTCCCCCAGTTCGCTATCAATTTCCCACAATCGCCCGGTTTTCGGATTTACGACCTCGCCAAAAGAATTCACGGCAACCAGGGCGGCCAAAGTGGTTTTAGAATCGATTACAATGCTGGCGGTGCCCAGACCTCCCTTGATGCTGCCGGACCGGGCGCCGGTCCCGGCACCCACACACCCGATCTCTATCGGCCCCTCTTTGGCGGCGTCGCACGCGCTAAATCCCCAGGCAGCGCTGATGGGCGGAACAAATTCCTGAGTGCTTCGACCCAGATCATAAAGCGCGGCAGCCGGTACGATTGGCGCCACATGGTCTTGATCCAGGGGAAAGCCAAACCCATGCCCGGAAAGCCAGCGAACCACCCCGTCCGATGCAGCCAGACCGTAAACCGACCCACCCGACAGCACAACAGCATGGATTTTTTCCACCAGATTAAGCGGTTCTAAAAGTTCGATTTCACGGGTTGCCGGGGCTGCCCCCCGCACATCCACACCGGCCACGGCCCCTTTTGGGCAGATGGCCACGGTCACCCCGCAAACCGCGTCAATATCGGTATAATTTCCAACGATGAGTCCCGCCACATCGGTCAGTGCATTATTTTTTCCAATTTTGGGCAAAATCAACCTCCAAGGCATCACCATCAGGACCAAATCAGATTAAAATCATTTTTGACTCAGGGATATTGAAAAGTAAGGGCTAACCTTCAAATTATATGGGCAAATAATCCAGAGTGTCAATGGGAAAGACACCAATGGCCCGGTAAAAAAGATGTATGGACTGCTGCCTCGAACTAAGTGGCCAACGCTTTTGGAGCGTATAACAGATCGTTTTTTCAGACAAGCCCTTCTATTTTGAATTGGTTGGTTTTTTATTGACAAAAACAAAAGATATCAGAACAATAAATGGTGTTTGAGAATAGATCAGTCGATAGGCACACGGTCATTTAATTTTTAAAAATCTGTGGAAAAGGAACAGATGGTCCATGCGGACAGGGCCGATGAAACGATTTATTGCTGAGATAGTTCGGGGTTTTGGCATCTTGCTTTTCACATCGACAGCCCTTCCCGCGGCTGCAGATGAGATTCATGTAATTGTCAGTATCAATCCGCAGAAATATTTTGTCCAGCAGATCGGCGGAGACCGAGTTCATGTCACTGTAATGGTCCAGCCCGGAGCCAACCCGGCAACTTATGAGCCCAAACCGAGACAGATGGTCGCCCTTTTGAAAGCCAAAATTTACTTTGCCATTGGTGTTCCTTTTGAAAATGTATGGCTAAAAAAAATTGCTGCGATAAATCCCAAAATACGAATTGTCCATACAGACGCGGGAATTGAAAAAATCCCCATGGAGCGCGATTACCGCCGCGGAGGCCCCCACGTCGGATATAATAAAACAGAAGATAAATACGCCAAAAGGCGTGATCACGGGATCAAAGATCCACATATCTGGCTTTCTCCGCCACTTGTAAAAATTCAGGCACGGCATGTTTTCAACGCTCTTTTGTTCGTCGATCCGGACCATCGGTCCGGTTATGAAGCTAATTTTAAAAAATTTATGGAGGGGTTGGACAGTTTAGATGAAGAATTGAAGGCCATCTTTAAGGGGGAAACAGGTCTTTTGTTTCTTGTTTTTCATCCGGCATGGGGGTATTTTGCAAAAAGCTATGGACTGATACAGCTTCCCATCGAAGTCGAAGGAAAAGAGCCCAAACCCGCTCGATTGAGAGAATTGATCGAATACACTAAAAAGAACAATATTCGAGTTGTTTTCGTGCAGCCACAATTTTCATCCAAAAGCGCTGAAATCATTGCAAATGCGATTGGCGGTCAAGTTGGATTTGTCGACCCCCTTGCACAGGATTGGCTGGGCAATCTGCGTGAGGTGGCGGAAAAATTTAAGGCTGCTTTGAGGTAATACATGGGTCCACCTGTAATTAACGTCCGGAACCTTTGGTTTTCCTTTGACGGACAACCGGTTCTCAAAGATGTTACATTTGAAGTAAATGAAGGGGAATTTCTCGCTTTGATCGGTCCAAATGGAGGGGGAAAGACAACGTTGCTTAAGCTATTACTCGGTCTTTTGACAGCGGATCGGGGTCAAATAGGGGTTTTCGGCCAATCTCCTCGAAAAGCCGCCCATCGGATCGGCTATGTTCCACAGGATATCCACATTAACCAGAATTTTCCCATATCGGTGATGGATGTCGTGCTCATGGGGAGGTTGATATCATCAAAGGCTCGACGCCGCCATTCAAAGGATGATAAATTATCTGCTGAGAAAGCGATGGAAGAATTGGGTGTTTGGGAACACCGCGATCGTCAAATTGGAGATCTCTCGGGGGGGGAACGGCAACGGGTTTTTATTGCCCGGGCGCTTGTGACCGACCCGGAAATGCTGATGTTGGACGAACCGACTGCCAGCGTCGACACAAAGGGTCAAGGAGAAATTTTCGAACTCTTAAAACAGGTCAACGAAAAGGTTACGGTCGTTTTGGTGAGCCATGACCTGATGATGATTTCAAGTTATATCAAATCGGTCGCATGTGTGAATCAATTTGTCCATTATCATCCTGAGGCTGAAATTACGGTGGAAATGGTGGAGATGTGTCATTGCAACGTTGATCTCATTGCACACGGGCTTCCCCATCGGGTGTTGCGAAAACATTAGAAACGATTTCAAAACTCAGAATTTTCGGTAACCAATAACTGATAACCGAGAACAAATAACCACTAATTGAATTTACTAATGAGTGCGTTATTATTTAGACATCCGTTGCCATTTACCTATGGATTTATCTGCAAAGCCGGGCAGGGTTTTTAATCGGCAGCCGGGTCACTGTTTGAAGGTCTTAGCGGGCGTTTAGCCGGAACCTTCCGAGGCCTT
>DRHF01000314.1 GCA_011049715.1 Desulfobacterales bacterium | reverse complement strand
TCTCCATTTCGTTTACATCTCCGGATCGCCACCTTTCCCAGGATGTGGTGAACACGTTGATCGAAGAGTTTGTCCGTTGGAAAATGGACCAAAAACTCGAAGCCTCCCAGCTGGCCAGGGAGTTTCTGACCAAACAGATTTATCAGTCCAAGATCAATCTTGAAAAAGTCGAAGAAGAGCTGAACCGGTTTGCCAGGATGTCAGGGATCGTTTCGCTGGATACTAAATTGAACAGTGTTTACAGCCAGTTGGGAGAACTTAATACGGCGTTGGCCCGGGCCGAAGCTGAAATGATCGGCAAAAGAGCGATTTACAACCAGGCAATCAAAGACGGTCCTGCCAGCCTCCCGAGGGTTCTTAGCAATCTGGTGATTGCCAATCTGAAGGCCGATTATGCCCGTTTGGTCTCTCAATATCAAGACCTGACAACCACTTTTCTGGACGATTACCCGGAGGTAAAAAACCTAAAATCCCGCATGCTCAGCATCGGAGAACGGATCCATATAGAAGAAAAAAAGATTTTCAAAGCCATTGAAAACGAATATCAGACCGTATTAAAAAAACGCACCGCCCTGCAGGAACGGGTGAGTCTTCAAAAAAGCCTGGCCATTGACCTGAACGAACGGGCCACCCAATACAAGATCATCGCCCGGGAGGTGGAAACCAACAAAGGGATCTACCAGAGCCTTCTGGAGCGGGCCAAGGAGATCGAATCGATGGTGGGGGTCTCTTCCAGCAATATTCACATCGTGGACAGGGCATTGCTCCCCATTTTTCCTTTTAAACCAAACGTGCGGCTTAACCTGATGCTGGCCATTGTGGTCGGTCTGATGGGCGGGATCGGATTGGCCTTTTTGCTCGAATATTTTGCCGACACCATCACCAACCCGGATCAGATCTCCGAGCGTTTTCAGATCCCCATACTGGGCGTGGTACCCCTGGCAAAGTCCGGAGACTACAGCCTGAGTAAAGCCTTTGTCTACGAACCCCGGGCGCCGATTTCCGAAGCGATTCGAACCACAAAGGTCTCTTTGCAGCTTTCCGGGGGAGATGCCCATTCCAAATGTTTTCTGATAACCAGCACCGCACCGGAAGAGGGAAAAACCACCCTGGCGGCCAATTTGGCTTTTGCCTTTGCCGGGTCCGAGGAAAAGGTGCTCCTTATGGATGCGGATCTGCGCAAGCCCCATCTCCACAAAATATTTACCCAATGGAGCGACGGCACCCGGCCCGGGCTCTCCAGCTATCTGGCCGGTGTTATCGATAAGAATTTGATTCAAAAAACCGATATTGATAACCTCTGGTTTGTTCCTTCAGGCCCGATTCCGCCAAACCCGGTGGAGCTCCTCGCTTCCAACCGGTTTACCGAGCTGATGGCTGTTTGCAACCAAAAATTCGACCGGATCATTCTGGACGCGCCGCCCCACCACGGGTTTGCCGACATCCTGGTGCTATCCCGGCAGGTCGGCGGTGTGGTGCTGGTCAGCAGTATCGGGGAAACCACCCGGGATGCCCTGCGGCACTTTAAGAAGGGCATCCTCAATGTCCAGGGAACCATCCTGGGGTGTATCATCAACAAGGTCAACCTGACCAAGCGGTACGGATATCGCGCGTATTATAAATATTACCAGGCGTACAATTATGAATACGGCGAGGACAATAAGCGAAAGCGGGTGAAGAAGCTGAAATGATCTCATCCAAAGACCGTCATAAAATTCTCAACGACTTCCATCTGATATCCGGGTTTGTCCGGGGAGTAAAGAACGCGCCAGACACCCCGTGGCTGATTCAATGGGTGGCGGCCGAGGCTTCCCGCATGATCCTGTGCGATGCGGTGGTGAACGTCAAAAAAGATCAGGACGAACCGCTTTACAACCGGCTGTGGGCCCATTGCAGAAACGAAGGGATCAGTTTTCCGAACCTCCAGGATCCGCTCCAGATGGTGGCCCGGAGTCTGGGATTGGTTATTTCCGAAACCCAGGTTAACTTTTATCAGCTGTTGGGTGTGGCGCCGGATGTCGATACGAGTCAGATCCGTAAGGCCTACCGGCAAAAAGCCTATGATATGCATCCGGATACCCGGAAGGACGGCCGGGCAGATACCGCCGAATTTATCTCCCTCAGTGCAGCATATGAAGCCCTAAACGATCCGGTGCTCCGGGCACAATATGATCAGAGCCGCCGGAACGTAGCGGTGTGGAAGGAGGAAAGCCGCCCGTCCTCCCCCAACCGTAAACCCCGGCGTCTAAAACCGGTATACCAGCTGGCCTGGCTCCTCCTTTTCCTGGTCGTCATAGCGTACATATTTGATATGATTTACCGGGAAAACGCGATGACTACCGGATATCAGCCTGCTGAAAATGATGCTCTTGTTTCCAAAAAGATTGAGAACATCCTACCCCCAAAAAAGCTGCTCGTTCCAGGGGATTTATCCGACCTTTCCGGACCTTTGGCATCAGATTTGACAAGGAAAAATCCGCCGGCAAAACCTCCCTTGCCGGAAATTCCGTTATTTCCAACTGGTTTTGACAAAAAATCCACTTCTTCACAACCCTCAATAACCAGAAATAAAGCTGAAAGCGAATTTTCCACAGATATCGGCGTGAATAAAAAAGAGGTATCTATCAGCAAAAAATCAGAAATTGCCAGGACGTCCCCGAAATCAGAAAAGAATCCCTTAAAAGAAAGAGAGTTCATCATCATTTTCGATCAGGTACAGGTCAGTGTTCATGGTCTTTCGTTGCGAAAATCACCGAGAATCGACGGGAAAACGATCCGGGAAATGGCCAAGGGGGAATCGGGCCGGGTCATCGGAGGGCCGATGCGAGTGGACGGCTTTATCTGGTGGGCCTTGAAGTTGAAAAACGGAGATACGGGCTGGGCGACCGAGAAAAAAATATTGGCATCGACAGAGGCAACCGGGGAACTGGTTCATATGCTAAGGGTTTTACCTCGAAACGACTTACCACCCAAACCAAAACCTGTAACAGCAGAAAAACAGACCGCCCCTCTTTTGGCTTTGAAGAACCCCCAATCGATTCCGGCGCCTGCAAAGGAACCCGATATCGTTCAAAAGCCTCCACAAACCAAAACCCTGCAATCCTTCTTAGATCGATACTGCGAAACCTATGAAAAGAGGGATTTGAAGGCCTTTTCCTCCTTTTTTACTGCCGATGCAACGGAAAATGGTGAACCACTTCAGGAACTATGGCCGATATACCGGCAAACATTTCAAACCATCGACCGGATCGATTACACGATCAAGCTGCTGGAGCACGCTGTGGAGCTGCACACCCGGACAATCCATCTCAAGGGAAGGTTTAACCTTAAATGGCGAACAATCGCCGATGGAGGAGAGCATGAAACCAACGGAAGCATTGAAATGGTGTTGCTTCAGGACCAAGAAAAAGGATTTTTGGTCAAGCAAATGACATACCGTTATCATTCATGAGATATGCGAACTAATCTTTTCTGTTTTAAAACAAGACCCTTTCCATCTCCTTCCAAAACTCCCCGTGAAGTGTTACCCGCAAACGGTAGGCAGGAATGACTCCGGCCATTTCCGCTGCATTGTGAAAAAGAGCAGATGACTGCTCAATCTTTTCCGTCACCCCTACCCTCTCCCATACCGACTTCCATACCTCTTTAGCAGCCTCAAAAACCATCAAAATAGCCTGATCTTGTTTTTTCAACGCCACCGCCTTATCC
>DRHF01000313.1 GCA_011049715.1 Desulfobacterales bacterium | reverse complement strand
GCCATCATCACCATTGCAAGGGAGGATGAAATTCTTTTTGCCAACCCGGCATGGGAGAAAATAACGGGTTTCAGCAAAGAAGAAACTTCAAAGATGAAATTCCCGGATGTGGTGCACCCGGATATGCTTGAAATGGTTAGAGAACAGAGTTCGGCCCGTTTGCGGGGGAAAAAGTTTCCTTCCCGGTATGAACTTAAAATCCTGACAAAGAACCGACAAGTCAGATGGCTCGATTTGAGTGTGGTCAAATTCAATTACATGGGAAAACCCGCTTTGTTCTCTTCCGCCTTTGATATTACCGCCCGGAAGAGACTTGAAAATAAGATAAAGAAGGAAAAAGACGAAAGGGATCAAGGGGTGAAGCAAGCGCTGAAAGAAAGTGAGGCGAAGTATCTGCAGCTGTTCAACACCGTACCGGCTGCTATTATGCTTTACGACGCAAAGACTAAAGAATTGATAGATGGCAATGATGCCGCTTTCGATTTGTATGGTTACAGCAGGAAAGAGTTTTTAAATTTAACGTATTGGGATATTACAGCGGAACCCGAAAAATCAAAGGAGATCTTCCCACGGGTCCTTTCCGGTGAGGTTAAAAGAATCCCGCTTCGCTATCAAAAGAAAAAGGACGGGACCATAATGCCTATCGAGGGCGCCGTCGGCGTGTTTAAGTTGAACAATCGCAAGGTGATTTGCGGTGTGACAACGGACATCAGTGAGTACTTGGAGTACCAGGAAAAGCTTAAAAAGATCAATCGTGAATTGCGAGATGAGATTCAAAACCGTGAGCAGGCCGAGATTCTGCTGCGGGCTCAAAATTACCTTGCGTTGTCCCTGAGCACCATATCCAATGTGAAAAAAGGGTTAAAGGTATGTCTGACCACTGCGCTGCAAATCTCCGGAATGGATAGCGGCGGGATCTATCTCGTTGATGAAACATCCCCGGCGCTTGATCTCGCTGTTCATATGGGACTCTCACCCGCTTTTGTCAAGTCCGTCTCACACTATGGTTCCGCATCGCCACAGACAGAGATGGCCCTGGCCGGCAAACCGATCTACTCCCGATATGACGAACTGAATATGCCAAAAAAAAACACGAAACAGTCAGAGGGGCTGCGGGCATTTGCCGTTATTCCGATGCGTCACGAGAATCGGATCATCGGCTGTATGAATCTCGCTTCACATCGTAAAAACAGCGTCCCCGTTTTCTCACACCATGCGTTGGAAGCGATAGCTGCCCAGCTAGGAACCTCTATCGCCCGCATCCGGGCAGAGGAGGCGCTGCGGGAGAGCGAGGAAAAGAATCGGGTATTGATTGAGACAATGAATGAAGGACTGCTGGTCCAGGATAAAAATGACGCCATAACCTATATAAACAATAAAATGGCTGAAATGCTCGGATATTCGAAAGATGAAGTAACCGGTCGGAAGGCGGCCGACTTTCACGAGGACAGCGATCTGCGTATTGTCAAAAAACATCGGGGGAAGCAAAAAAAAAGAAGCCAAAAATCCCGCGAGATCATGTGGACGGGTAAAAACGGACGAAAGATTTATACGATCGTTTCGCCGCAGCCATTTTTCGATGAGAAAAATCGATCCCAAGGTGGGTTTGCCGTGGTTACCGACATCACCAAGCTGAAGCAAACCGAACAGAAGCTGAGAAAAAGAGAAAATGAACTTGAGATCAAAACCGACAATCTCAATGAAATGAACACCGCATTAAAAGTTTTGTTAAAAACCCGGGATGAAGATAAAATCGAATTGGAAGAGAGGGTGCTTTATAATGTCAAAGAATTGATCGAGCCTTATCTGAAAAAATTCAAAAGCAGTGGTCTAAAGGACAGGCAAAAGGTCTTGTTTGAAATCTTGGAATCAAATCTCAAAGACATCATTTCCCCATTTTCACGCCGGATGACTTCGACATTTTTGCGCCTTACACCCAAAGAACTACAGATTGCCAATCTGATTAAACAAGGGAAAACCAGTAAAGAAATTGCGGGCCTAATGAGCATATCCAGTCGAACGGTTGAAACCCACCGGAAAAATCTCCGGGACAAAATCGGTATTGGAAATAAAAAAGCAAATCTTAGAACCCATCTTTTATCCATACACTAAGTACGGTGTGTCAAAATACAGGTTAAAAACCTTTTTACAGGTGACATGGAGCATGTTGGCTCTAGGGAGCTGCTGACTTTTCCAAATCGAAAGAATAAACCAGAACCTCCATGTGATACGGCACCCCTTTGATATTCGGCCTGGTCGGCACACCCTCGGTTCCCTATCCGGTTATTATGGCGGTATCATTGATGAATTATTAATGCGTCTGACAGATGTAATGTGGGCCATACCGACCCTGGTGCTGGCGATGGCTATTGTGGTGGCTTTTGAGAGGGGTTTGGACGAAATCATGATCGCCCTTGCCTTGGTCCATTGGCGATGGTACGTCCGGGTGATCCGTTACAATCTTGGTATACCATCGCCGTGCCCGGCGGTTGTTTTGTTCTTTTCGTTTTGGCATGGAATCTGATCGGCGACGTACCGAGTCCGGCCGATCCGCCTCTATGTTGTCGGTTTTATACCCGCTGCCCGTTTGTATTGGATCGATGCCGGGCAGAAGCCCGCACTTGTAAAGGTCGGAAAGGGCCACCAGGCGGCCTGCCACCGTCAACATGAGATCGATTTCCTCATCCCAAAAAAAATCATAATCACCCCAACCCGGAAATTTCGAACAGCTCTCACTGAAGGTTTTTTACAGAAATATTGCAAAAAGCGTTGGTTACAGCTCGTCACCGATCAGTCTTCGGAAAAGACGGTTTTCGACCATACCACATTTTGTAAAATTTGAGCCGGACAAGATTATTTTAT
>DRHF01000312.1 GCA_011049715.1 Desulfobacterales bacterium | reverse complement strand
GGGGGTCGAAAACGCCTAAGATTGTTTTAATATGCCGGAAGCTGGAACACAAGGTTTCCGATATTTCTGACAAGGCTTTCGGGCATGTTCATACCATTCGGTGCAATCAGTGCGGATATTTTTATCATTATGATAGTTCGTGAAAAGGTGGGTACGTCAATGGTGGCAAACAGTCTTGAAAACTGCGGCGTGTAAAAGCGTAGGGGGTTCGATTCCTCCACCCACCGCCAAGGGGAAGTAGGCCAACAGGTAGAGTCGTGGGACTTAAAATTCCAACAGTGAGGGTTCGAATCCCTCCTTCCCTACCATCAAATGGGGGCGTAGGCTAATTGGCAACGCTATCTGACTCAGAATCAGACTATTGAAGGTTCGAATCCTTCCGCCCCTACCAAAAAAAAGGAGGGTTGCGAGAATGGTAATCGACCGGATTGCTAATCCGAGTTACGGTAAAACGTGCACAGGTTCGAATCCTGTACCCTCCGCCAAAACGAAAAAAAAGGAGATTAAAATGCAATATACAAGTATACACCCGGAAGAACCGGGCTGGTATTGGTGGGAAGAAGAACCAGAGTATCCACCGGTTATGATTAGGTTGATGTCATGCACAAGTGATGGTCGCCGAGTATGCCGAACAGAATATGGATATAAGAAAATAACCGAATTGTGCGGTCGGTTTGCGGGGCCGATCGAAGAACCGTTTGAGATATAAAGGGAACAATACAATGCGAGTAATCAAGGCAATTATCATTTTTTCCGTAGGAACGTGCACTACATTACCGACATTCCATATGGGATCGGTAATATCATAAAATTCTTTCCGGCCGTTTGGCAATTCAGGCCGTGGGATTATGATTTCAATCTTGAATTATTACGGTACAGTCTTCGCTATCTTTTGAAAACGCTTGATGAAAGTGGAATGGAAGTTGACGAAACTCGTATTCCAAGGGTCGAGGCTATTAAACGTGTCATTTTCCTTCTTGATCATCATGCTAATGGGGATCTTCTTTCGATAACGGCAGAAACTCAAGGATGGAAAGAACTATGGCAGATCTCGTTTCCGGTGACGAAGGTATGCCGGGGAGCGATATGCGCGGGTGGTGGGATTGAAGAAAAAGGAGGGGGCATGGCAAAAGAAATCTTAGCAATACCAGAAGAGTTTTTAGCAGATGTCATAAGGGTAATTCGTGCTGGATTAAGGCATGTTGATTGCTACTCTGAAACGCGAGAGCAACTTAATAAATGGTGCGACGAAGAAACACAATACCTATCTGTTGAATTTACAGACGACGAATGGGAGAAACTAAAAAAAGAGGGCTAAAATGGCAACACTAACAGCGACTTGTGATGATTGTGGTATAAAATTAAAAGGCGATGAGATTTATCATCAGAATTACGATTCTTGTGATAGGTGCCAGAAGTGTAGCTTAAAAGATAGGCTTCTGTATTTAGAACAAGAATATATAGAAGACAAGCGGTGGCTCGAAGATACACATCTCAAAGAGTTAAAGGAAAAGAAAGCCGAAATAGATCGTATAAAAAAAGAACTCAAAAAACTAAATGCCCAAAAAACCTAAACTCATAAGCATAAAATGCATAGCCTGCACGGAATATAAAGACTGCACATCATACGACAAGTGGGGTTGTCCAGCCGTTGAATATGCCCGGAGCGTCCTTGATGGTAAGGATAGGGATGGCAAGGATATGATAGCTTGCCGGTGGGTCAAGTTGGCATGTGAACGGTTTATTGATGATCTGAAAAACGGGAAAAAGCGGGGGTTGTATTTTGATATAGGGGCGGCAGACCTTGCCATTAAATTCTTTTCTTATTTGAGATTATGGAAAGGCCGCGAGTATAAGGGTAAGCACTTTTTGATGGGTAAACACTTCCAGTTTATTATTTCAAATCTAATGGGCTGGAAAAGAGCAGACCATACTAGGCGGTTTCGGATTGGGTACGTCGAAATGGGCAGGAAACAATCGAAAACTTCTGTAGCAGGCGGCCTGGGGGCGTATTTCTTCATAGTTGATGGGGAGGAAGGCGCTGAAATCTATTCTGCGGCAGTCACGCGCGATCAGGCAAAATTGGTATGGGAAAATATAAAGAACCTAACCAAGCCGTCCAAGTTCGCACCTGGGATTAACTATTACACGCACAACCTATCGATCGAGAGCACTTGGTCAAAATGTGAACCCCTATCAAGCGACAGTAAATCCCTTGACGGTTTGGACACTCATTTTGCATCGTTGGATGAACTCCACGCCCATCCGGACCCGCGAGTTCACGATCTTATAATTGACTCCTTAGGATCGAGGTCGCAACCGATGGTCTTAATCATCACAACCGCCGGATTTGACCAGGCGGGGGTATGCTATCAACGAAGGGAATATTTAACACAGATTTTAAAGAAGACTATTGCGGATGATTCATTTTTCGGGATTATTTATACCCTGGATACAAAAAAAGATTGGCCTGGATTGGTCGATAGAACGTCAAAATCAAAAACAAAAACAAAAGAAGATGATTGGCAAGACGAAGATGTCTGGGTCAAGGCTATGCCAAGTCTTTGGGGTATTACAAAGAATGGCATCCCATATGGAATTGATAAGAATGGCGAACAGATTCCGGGGTATATGGCGAAGTTGTCTGATGTAAGGGAAAAGGCGCTTTATGCGGCCAGTAATCCGGCGGCATTAAATAATTTTCAATGTAAAAGGCTAAATATTTGGACACAGCAATTATCAAGGTGGATCGACCTTCAATTATGGGACTCGAACTTCACAAGCGATGTCTATGTAATGGAGCAATAAATTGTACGGTCGAACAAAATCTTATATAAAACGAAAGGATGGAGGGACAAAAAATGACAGTAATAGACGTTGGATTAGTACAAATGTCCGAATTAGAGATTGAAATAGTCAAAATTGAACTGAAATTTCGAAAAAAAGGCTTGACGACTAATAATTTCCGAATCGTTTTGAGCAGGTTGCTACACGCGGCTTGCTTGAAAACATATAAATCCCAAAAGGGTAATGTCAAATTGGTGAGGAGTAGTGATGAGCAGACGCTGTTTGAAGAAGAAAAAGAAGAGGGTTGAGATTTATAAAAAATGCAAATGTCCGAACTGTGGCGAGGATGGCCCGCATTTCGTTGGGCCTAGTTTTAGGGAACCAGGATTTTTTCTTTGCCATGCTAAATCTAAAAAAAAGGAGAACCAATGAAAACAAAATTATTAACTTTCTGTATCGCATTATTTTTAGTCCTTTCGTGCGCGACGCCCAATATCGAGACAGGGCAAGCGGCGCAAAAGAAGCACCCGGAGCGGTGGTATCAAGATAAATGGTGTGCCGAAAAACAGGGGGTAGTTGAATATGTACTCCCGGATCGGACAAGGGTTGACTGCTTGACTGATGAATATGCCGTGGAGGTGGATTTTGCCAGCGCCAGCAAGTGGTATGAATCGATTACTCAGGCCTTGCATTATGCTATGTTGACCGGGAGGCAAGCTGCAATCTTGCTAATAGTAGAAAAGCCGAGAGATAGGAAATATGTGAATCGAGCAAGGCGTTAATCAAATTCTACTGTTTGCCGGTTGTGGTATTTGTGGTTGAGCCAAACGAAGAGGTGGAATAGCAGGATTTTTTTAGATAGGGTATAAACAATGGATGAAATTAAGATTAAACAATGTGGTAAATGTAAGAAAGTAAAACCAATAACCGAATTCGGCAAAAGAGCTTTAAACCGAGATGGATTTCAAGGTCATTGTAAACGGTGCAATAACGAATTGTCAAAATTATGGCGGCTGAGAAATCCCGAGAAAGTTAAAATATCAAATAAAAAAACACGGATAAAAAATAGGGCAAAACGTGTGAAAGCTACTAAAAAATGGAGGGAGGAAAATAAGGATCATGTGAGGGCGTACGCTAAAGAGTATACACAACGGGACTATGTAAAAGAAAAGGGAAGGCGTTATATGAATGCGTCTCGGCGTAAGGCTGGCATTCCGGTTATGCCAGCGATGTCCGAAGAAGAGAAGAAAATGAGTATAAATGAAAGGAAAAAATATCGTTATCAAAGGGATGAAACGGAAAGAACTAAGGCTATTAAAAGAGCTAAAAAATATCAGTTAAAGAACAAGGAAAAAGTGAGCAAATATAAAACAGAATGGACGCGAAATAAAATGAGAACTGACATCCATTACAGGTTGAAACAGAAATTAAGCAAGAGGATATGGGATGCCTTAAATGGAATCTGCAAAAGTACCACTACGGAAGAGCTTATTGGATGCACTATTGTGGAGTTAATGGCACATTTTGAATTACAATTTACAGAGGGGATGTCTTGGGAAAATTACGGCAAATGGCATGTTGACCATATCCGGCCCTGTGCATCTTTTGATTTGTCAAAAGAAAGCGAGCAGAGAGAATGCTTTAATTACACGAATCTTCAACCGCTATGGGCGTTTGATAATATGTCTAAAGGCGCTCGGTATTAGATGCTGTGATCGATTATTATAAATTGCCGATTCGGGTTTGGACTATGGAGCAGTGAAGATAAACAAAAAAAAGGGATGAAAAACATGGAAACAAAAATGACAGTTCGGGAGCGTGTTTGGTTTGAAGCGTGGAAGGCGGTTGCCGGTACTGAAAATCTCACTTATAGTTGGGGAGCTTCGGATTGGGCCGATAGTTGTTTAAAGGG
>DRHF01000311.1 GCA_011049715.1 Desulfobacterales bacterium | reverse complement strand
TCCCTGGCCAGCTGGGAGGCTTCGAGTTTTTGGTCCATTTTCCAACGGACAAACTCTTCGATCAACGTGTTCACCACATCCTGGGAAAGGTGGCGATCCGGAGATGTAAACGAAATGGAGATGAGGTTTGAATTCCGCTGGAGGATAGGGGTAAGATTTCCGTTCACAAAGCCGATCAGTCCCTGTTGTTTCAGGGTCTCCTTCGGGATGACCGGCCTTTTGGCAGTTTCTTCTTTTTTTTGCGGGATCAGGGAGCGAACAAATTCTTTGATCGAAGCGCGGGCACTTTTTTTCTCTTTGCCATCTTTTGCCAATGACAAAACCGGGTGTTCTCCAAGATTCATTTTGTCGATGACCCGCTGGATGAGTGTCGTGCTTTTCAACATTGAAACCTGGGCCTGGTAAAACTCCCGGGCACTGGCCAGGGCGGCCGTCACCTCCTCAAACTTGGTCACCCTTGGTGCATCCCGGTTCGCCTCAATGACGGCATTGGCCTTGTAAATCTTGGTGGCGGTCAATGTAAAAATGAGGGTGGAAATGAATACCAGCGCAAGAAAACCGAAGATGAGCCATTTGCGTCTGGCGATCACCTCCAAATAGTCCCGAAGATGAACTTCTTCCCCCTCCCAGTCCGGCACGGCTTCCCGGAACTCGGTGGAGGGGAGCATTTCCTCATTGCCCCGCCTTACCGGAGCAGGCGCAATCGGTAGATCTTCGTTGTTTGTTTGATTTGCCATGGTACGTTTCCTTTTAAACTTTAGTTCACTTTATTTCGCTTCCAACCGAAAATCATCCAGCCACACCCTGCCGCTGATCAGGCTGTCAAACCGTTTGCTCGGCAAACGACGAAGCCGAATCACCACCGCCCGGCACCCTTCGGGCGGTGTAAAATCGATGGTCCCTTTCTGCCAGCTGTTTGTTTCCCGCATCATCTGACCTCTTTTGTATAACCCCTTGCAGTTATAACCGTAGACCTCGACAAACGGCCCCTGGTCGGTGGTCACATCCTGGCTTTGCCAGGCGTAGGTCAGTTTGAAAGGCAGATGGGATGTAATCGGTACGATCTGCTGCAGGTGAGAAAAAGAGAGGTTCTCCCGGCCTTCAAAGGTGATCTCCAATGCAAAATCTCCGCTGTGGACCGGTGAACCGACCCTCTGGATCCGCCATTTACCCGGCCGGGCTGCACTGTATCGCCAGTCAAAACCTGTATGGGTGGCTTTTTTTTCAAATCCGGAGTTGGTCACCCCATCGATGCCGGTCAACTCTTGCCAGATCGCCGCTGCCGGCACAATTTTATTTCGGCCTACAAGGAAATGGACATACCGGGTAGCAAGAACCGGGTCCGGGGGATCGGTTTTTGTGATTTCCTTCCAGACCGTCTGGGTATCATCTACCCGGTTCCACCCGATGAGCCAGTTCAGATAGGTTGTCCTATGTTCGGGCGCCAGCACGTTTAAAACGGACAGGGTCTCCCCTTGAAATTGGGTATCGATCAGCTGAAAGGTATCCGGGCGCTTTTCGGGTCGGGTCAGGAGGACATTTGTGTTGAAAAAAAACAGGTCATTCATCTCCAGCTCCAGGGCCAGCAGTGCCTGACGCCATTTCCAGCGAATCACTCTCCGGGTATATCGGGATGTAAATTCCAGGATTTCCCGGGCTTTTTTCAAATTGTCCGTGGCAGCTTCGATTTGCGCCAGCGCAGCCAGGCGCTTATAAAAAAAATATCTCCTGAAATTGCAATTTTTAAATATTCCGCTGCGGTTTCGTTGGAATTGTTGTAATAATCCCGTTGCCCCAGTTTGTACGGCACCTGGGGAAAACGGGGCAGATCGTTTTTTTTGAGGAGAGCGACGGGATCGTCAACTGTCTTGATTCGATATTCCTTGCACCCGTGGACGAAAAGCCAGCCGGACAGAGAAATAACGACGATCGATATCAAACTGTTCTTTATTACAAAATACATCACATCCGGTAAATCCTGTCTAAATTTAAAACCGCCATCGTTTTTTCCTTTTCGCACCTGCCGGTGATTCATAGTCGACCATGGCCTCAAGCGGGACATCGTTCAGAACACGCGCCGGGTTTTTGCGGCCAAGCAGCTCGAGATTCTCTCTTCCGACCTGAAGTTCCACCACCCGGGCTGCATCCTCCACATACCCGGCATGTCGAGACCGGGCGTTGTGGCTGTCTGTGGCCAGACAGTGTACATACCCTTTTTGTGCCAGGTATTCGGCCTGGCTTTTTACTTCCGGCCCGTGGTGGCCCAAAAAACTCCCCCACTCCACCTGAAGGTAGACGCCGTTATGGATCATGTCGTCAAAAAAGGCCCGTTTCTTCCTCAAATGATCACACCGCTCAGGATGGGCCAACAGTATCTGAAATCCCCTTAATTGCAGTGCGAACAATATCTGGTTCCATCCCAAAGGGAGTCGTTGAAACGGCACTTCGATCAGCACGTATTTCGAATGGCCAAGGGGCAAAAGACAATTTTGATCGATAAGCGTCAGAATCCCCGTATCCAAAGCCACTTCCATTCCAGGGGCAACGGTCAAAGGGATGTTTTCTTCTTTTAAGCATTTATTGAGGTGATCCACCTGATCGCAGATCTCCTTTGGCTTTAGTTTCCATTTTGTGCCTGGAACCACATGGGGCGTCGCCACCACACAACTGACCCCGGCATCGACATAGATCCTCGCCATTGCCAGACTCTCATCCATATCCGCTGCTCCGTCATCAATCCCCGGCAATATGTGGCTGTGAAGGTCAATCATTTCTTTTTACCCTATGCCTGATGCGATTTTCCTTAAAATATCAGGTGCGAAACTTGAGCATTTTTTTTACTGATTTATATAAATTACCAGATAGCTCGAGCGCGCAGAGATCGCAGAGATAATTTTTCTGGTCTGATTTTTTAAGCCCCGTTAAAAACGGGACAGGCATCCAAAATCAGATCAATGCTCAACCCCTAACGGGGTAAACTTCCAGCGATAGCTGGATAGAAGTTTGATCTGGATTGCTGAAAGGGCAATCCAGATCAAATCTCTGTGTTCTTTGTGGCCTCTGCCTGCCCCGTAGGTGCAATACATCGTACTGGGGTGAGAGATCAAAATATTCGAAGATCAACTATGGTGCCGATTATACGTTACCGTATTTAAGAATATGTGTACTAAGTGTCCACTTTTTCTGGACAAGACCCCCCTGCCCTGTCCCCTATGTGGCTGCTTATTCATATTTTTTTATTGATATCGTCAACATACTAATGAAGCCATATTTATTTCGACCCGAGCGTCGGGCAGAATATTGAATCGGTCGACGGCTCAAACTCAGGTCAAAGCGGGTGTAAAGCCGGAACTCGGCCGGTCTGAAAATATAATAACCGGGTCATTGT